>DAOSDU010000007.1 GCA_035362715.1 Methanofastidiosum sp. | reverse complement strand
ATCAATCATTAAGGAATAGTTCTTTTTTGAATATTGTAATAGGGATAATACTAATCTATGGTGGCTTGAAATATACAAAAAAATAATAATTATTTCAAACTATCCTTTATTTAAGAATATAGGTAAAAATATCATTAAGTATAGGTATTCTTAAAATATTCCTTTAGTTGGCGGTAGATATCATTCATTTCTTTTAGCTTATGTTCGGCCATCTTTCTTGTTTCTTCAGATTTGTTTGTATTTTTATCAGGATGCAGCAGTTCTACCCAGTATTTCCTTTTCTTTTTTACTATGTCAAATGTAACTTGCTTTGAGATATCTATTTCATATCTTTGGAGCAAAGAGATTATTTCTGGGGAAAATTCATTTATCCTGTTAGTATTTGAAGGAAATTGCTGTTGTTTACCTTTATTTTTCTCATTTTCAGATTTTCTCATCTCACTATAAGCAAACTCTATGTTATTCAAAGCATCAGGGTTATTTGGATTAATGGATATGGCTTTGTTATAGCAGTCAATTGCTTCTTTGAATCTATCGAGATCTTGGAAAATATTCCCTAAATTGTTCCAAATATTATCATCATTGGGATTTAATTGTATAAGCTTTTGAAAACAATCAATTGCATCTTGAGATCTACCTAAATATGCTAGTGCAAGTCCTTTATTGTTTAGAACATTAAACATCGTAGGGTCAACTTCAAATGCCACGTCAAAGTAATAAATTGATTCTTGATATTTCCCTTCTCGGAGTAATTCAAGCCCCATAGTACAATGATCCGCAGAAGTTTTTCTTAAATCATACCCACATTGATTACAAAAAACAGCATTTTTAGAAACTTTATTTCCGCATTTCCAACAGAAGTTAACCTTTGACATAGCAATCACTATAAAAATTATATTTGTATATTCTTACTTCCAGAACTTAAAAAATTATCTTTTAGTAGTCTATTCCTTCTGCCAGTTCCAGAACTTGTTGTTCGGCATCACATGCCACTCCGTATCCCGGCATTCCGTCCTCACCGGCAGCCAAGTGCCCTTAATCTTTTTCATCGGGCATATGTTGCAGGGGCCTGGGCTTTGTTTTTTTGAATTGTCTGGATAGTTGCACCTGATGTATGAGAATGATCTGCTGACATGCAATCTCTTGACGTGTGGGCAGACTATAGTGCCGCAACGGTCCCGTGTCGATACTATTCTTATGCACCTGTCGTGCACCTTCATCTTCCTGATGCTCACATACTCGGGTATGGTCTTCTGGACCTGCATCCTATAAAAAAGTTCAAGTTTAGTTTGCGTCAAGTTGTTGCTCATGGCCTTAATTTTAGGGCCAGGTATATTATCGCTATCCTAGCGTGAAAATGTATTTAGGGTTTAATTTTAAGGCCAAAATAATTTGTGAAATAAAAAAGAGAAATAAATTAGTACCTGTTTTAATCGGTTCTTAATATCCCAATCCTTTTGCCCACACTGTTTTTAATTTGTTCTTTTATAGGATTGAACTCCTCCTCGTATAAAACTAAATCATAGATAACTCTTTCATAGACGGAGATGGACACTATTATTTTGTCTTCATATATTCTTATCCCCAAGAGCGTTCCAATAACTTCTCCCCATGAGCTCAATCTGATCCGTTTGCGCTCTATATCTTTATTTTCTACCAATCTGAATCTGTACTCGCTTGGCATGAGTAAAAAGGGTTTAGAATGTATTTTAGGATTTTCATTTTAATTATATATGCGCTTCATAATATTAGATAAAAAAGTTATAAGAAAAAAGGAGAGAAAAAGAATATAAGAAATACTATTGCACCTGGAACTAACAATATTATGAATCTATTTTTGGTAGAATATTTTTCTAGAAATGGTGGCATGATGATCATATACAAAAATAATCCTGCAAAGTATGAAATCAACAGGAATCCAGGGAAATCCAAACCCAGTTTACTTAGAAAAATGACTATGCAAACAAATACTAAAAGAAACATATATAGGATATTGCGGAATAATTTTTGTTTTTCTCCAGTGTACTTTGACTTTAGATGCCAACTCAGGAAGAGTGAAAGTAAAAAGAGTGAAAAAATAATATTTTTAATAACGCCAGTTTGGAAAAAGTTGTAGATGGAATAACACAGCATGCACAAAAGGAACGCGTACACAATTCCAAAAGCAATATTTTCTTTAGATCTAAAAATATCAATCAATCTCAATCTCTCCCTTATACTCTTCTACGTAGTATTCTGGAAGGTTTGCCTTTTTTCGATTTTTGCGCAAATGAATCAGGTATAATCCTAATACCGATAAAATCAAAACTATTAAAGTAATAACTTGTATATCAATAATGTTGATAAGTATACTTCTGAAAACATACATAGGACTGTAAATAATCAATAATCCAAAGATAATAAACGTTGCTAGACTAAATGGAAAGAAGTTGAAAGATATCCGTTGAAAATCTATTTTAATTTGGTTTTTATTGAGGAGATATCTGATTAGATTCTTTCTAAGTTCTTGCATATAAAATCCTAAACCAAGATTTATTAAATTAAGGAATCCATTTACAAAAAAGCCAGAATAGAAATAATTAAATTCATCGCTGAATACAACAATAGTACCCTTATTGGAAGGCATCAGTTTAAGGTGGATCCATACCTCATAATTAAACATGAAATTCTTTTTATCTGCGCCTATTTCGTTTTCTTTATCAATGACTATTTCTAATTTATTGCCTTTGAACCACTCCTTGATCTCATCTTTCACTTGCTCTACGCCCTTACCTTCTATTAGGTAAGCCTTGCCGGGTTTGAAGTCAGATGTCATTTATTTTGGCTCCGTTTTCTTTTTGTCCCTTGGATCCTCCCAAATTTTCTGCTCGTGGTGGAAACGATTTAGAGGATCCTCTTTGGTGTGCCAGTACCAGTAGAAGAAGGCTATTTGAAATCCAATCCAAAGCCCTGCTAGTAAATACCCTAATGGAAGAGGGTGTGCAAATAGGAAAATAGTATAAAAAATATTGAAAGGTATTCCGATAAATGCAAAATATACTCTTGCACCATTTTTACTGTTCAAAGATTGCCAAGGTAGCCAAACCAACTTATCGTAACGATGAGCTCTAAATATATTGAAAGTGAGTAAAAACCCAACTGTGCCAAAAACTGACATTCCTAGATATGCAAAAATAGTATCATTTAAGAAAGTCATCATACATCAAGTCATTTTCCATATATTTAAGGATATGGAAAAAATTAGGGAAAATAGGGAAAAAGTTTATTTTTAAGGCCAGATCCTATTAAACGAATTGGCCCTATCTTTTAATAGAAGTTGGGAATGTTAAAGGATCCTTTAATAAGAAAATAAAAATAATTAAAATCAACGAGCAATAATCCCCAGCGCTATCCCTTATTTTACCTTGCCCGCCATATTCCTAAACTCATTTTTTATTTCTGGGTCTGAGTCTATTGCTTCAATTAGCTCCATAATCTTCTTGAAAGTCTGTAATTTTGTACTGTCTTCCATTGTTTCATTGATGAACTCTTCCCTTAGTATCCTGTTCTTCTTCTCCATCTCAAATACTTTCTCTTCTTTTAATGGCATGCCACATCTATAGCAGTACTCTGAAGTTGGGCCGCAGTTCTCCCTACACCTCGGGCATACTACTGGCCTTATGTTTCCATCGTCCATGGACTCCTCAGTTTTAATGCCATAAACCTTGCTGTAGATGGCCTTATCGATGTCCCTCCCGGAAAGGTGAACATAGACCTTGGGCATCTCAGATCCAAGCTGCCATCCAAGATAGTGGCACATTTCAGACTCGGTCAATTTTGATGCCAGGTGAGTTGCCCTGGTGTGCCTTAGAATATGCGGCGTTACTTTCTTCTCAATTTTGGAGTTATTTATTGCTCTTTTTAGCATGTTCTTGTATGATTCATAGAAGAGGGGCTTCCCAAAGTTCTTGTTCCCAGTTCCGACAAAAAGCGATTCGTTAGGATGGACGTTGGGGTGAATCTGAATCCAGTTTTTTATGTAGGGCTCAGCCATAACAAACGGAACCAATCGCTCTCCAGTTTTTCCCCTTACCTTTACCTTTCCGCCATAGTCGTTAAATGTCAGGTCTTTGAAGGTGATTGATGCAAGCTCACCAATTCTAAGGCCACAGTCATAAAGCAATGCAATTGCCGCCTTGTCCCGGAGATTTGTTGCTGATTCAATCAGCTTTAGTACCTCCTCCCTCGAGAGGATCTGTGGCTTTCTTGAGTGCTTTTTCTCTCCTTTTAGGGCTTTTAGTTCAGGCCAGTCTTCCCCTTTCAACCACTTGAAGAACTTCCTCAATGTCCTCCTGTACTCATTCTTGGATGAGTCAGAGATGTCCTCAATCTCGACCTTTTCCATGACCTCGATTATATCCTTGGAGTTCCATGCTGCAAAGTCCTTGTCCTTGTATCTCTGGCATATGAGCCTCAAATCTATCATATAGCGGAGAGTCCTTAGGATGCCTATTCTGCCCGCAATCAGGTAGCTTTTGAACTCTCTAATTGTATTAATATTGGAGTCAGTTATGTCTGAATTAATCAAACGCCCCTCTTCTTTCGAAAGCAAAACCTTTTCTTTGTAAATTCCCATAAATTGAGAATAGGCATTTGTGATATATACATTATCCTAACGCACTGGGAATAAATAAACGTGTCCTTCCCCCGCACTTTTTTCATCAAACTAACACAAGTAATAAAAGCAAGTTATGACTATTTATAGTGATTGCTAATAATTATGGGGGGATAATATAACAGATATTATAGATATAGGAAAAGATGCAGAAGAGGTATTGGAATTTCTGTATGCTAAAAAATTGAAGGAAGGAAGTTTTGTCATAGATAGTAAGGAATTATCACGTATTCTAAAATGGGACATTGGCAAAGTTAACAATGCCATCCACTATAATCTTGGAAAAAACATTATTGTATGTAAAGAAGTTAAAGGCGAGATCAAGGGATATTTAAATTATTACATCTCAGATATAACGCCTGAAGGGATAAAATGGATTAAGTATACAAGAAAATTTGAATGACATTAATTCTTGGCTGGTAAGGGTGACAGAAATGATTGAGAATGTTAATTGGGAATCTGCAATAAATGCCCGCCGCTCCATTCGAAGCTATGAGGTTCTGGAAGTTGATAAAGAAGCTATGTCCCACCTCAAGAACTTCATAGCAAATATGAACGTTCCTTTCAAGCATGATGTTTCGATTAGTTTTTTCAATGCAGATTCTAGCAAAAGACTTTACACCGGCTTTGTATCGCCCCCCGATGGCATGGCATTTATAGCAGACACAGATATCCCTTCAATCTCAATTTCTGGTTTCGTTGGCGAGATGGCAATTCTCTATGCAACGAGCTTAGGTCTTGCCACCTGCTGGTATGGCCATTATTCACTTGATGAATTGGAAAGAATTTTACCTCATCTTAAAGTAATCAATACTTTATCAAAATCAAAATGGGGTTATGGTAAGGGCGTAGTTCAGGGCAAGCGCGCAATATGTATTACTCCGTTAGGATACTGGAAAAAAGAAGGCTTGAGATTGGCAGATAGAGTAACGGAATCATTTATGAGTTACAAAAGAAAACCTGTCGGCGCTTTTTTAGAAAATGGACTAACTGAAGATTCACTTCCTCAAGATATTCTATATGCATTTGATCTTGCTAGGAAAGCCCCTTCAGGCGCCAACAGCCAACACTGGCGATTTAAAGTGTCCTCAGATTTTAAAACAATTTCAATATCAATGCCCATTGGTTACAGACACATCAAGTGGGAGCATCCTGATGTTGATATCGGTATATGTGCTTGTCACTTCTGGCTTGGCCTTATGATTAAAAATATAGAAAGCAAAGTCTCCATAATTGAAGAAGAAGGTAGAGCTATCTGGCAATTTGATTTAAGATAATTGCCTTTATTCTAAATATAAATTCATAATTAAAACAACTATTTCTATATGATTTGCGATTTATACAATTATAATAAATACTTTTATAAATTATCTCACAAGCAAATCAATATTGTAAATTATTCGCAAATACTTACTGTCTAATTAGGTATTATCGTGAAAAAATTACTAAATTTTGTAAATAAGGACAGTCACGATCATACCCTAGACGTATACAGAAATATTTTTGAAAATACTTTTGATGCCATACTTTTGATAGACAATGAATTCAGATACATAGACGCAAATCCAAGTGCATGCGATCTTTTAGGATACAGTAAAACAGAATTAATGAATAAAAAAATAGGAGACCTCACCCCTGAAAGGAATATAGAAATGGGGGAAAAAACATGGATGAACTTCTTAAATGAAGGCAATCAAAAAGGGGAGTATATTCTCTTAAAAAAAGATCGAAGAGAAATTAATGTTGAATATCATGCTGTTGCAAATATCCAGTCGGGGATACATATCTTCATTATAAACGATGTTACTACAAAGAAGTCAACGGAGAATACTTTGAAAAATAAAGAAAACATCCTCCAGGGGATCTTTGAATCTAGCCCCGTAGGTATCAATCTCATCCAAGATAGAAAATTCATTTGGAGTAATGACATGATGAGCCAAATTACTGGTTACTCCTTAGATGAAATAATTGGGAACAATACTAGATTTTTATATCTTTCAGATGAAGATTACGAAAAAGCGGGTTGTTATTACAACAAGAATTTTGCCAGTGATAATGTAAAGGAAATCGATACTAGATGGAAAAGAAAGGATGGAAAGATAATAGACATCCAAAAAAAAATGAGTCTTTTAGATCCAAATAAACCGGATAAAGGATATATAACGTCAGTAATGGATATAACAGATCAGAAAAGAGCTGAAGATTTGTTAAAACAGAGCGAAGAAAAATATAGAGAGTTAGCAAATTCTTTACCAGAAATAATTTTTGAAACTGATGAAAATGGAAATCTAACATTTGTAAACAGAAATGCACTTAGTATTATGGGCTACACTAAAGAGGATTTTGAAAAAGGATTGAATGCAATGCAATTATTAATCCCTGAAGAGAGAGATTTGGGAAGAGACAACATAAGGAAAATATTTGAAGGGAAAAAATCAAGTGGTTTTGAGTATACAGCCTTACGAAAAGATGGTAGCACTTTTCCAATTATAATTCATTCTAGCGCAATTATGCATAATAATAAACCTATTGGGTTACGAGGGATAATATTTGACATTTCTGAAAGAAAAGAGGCTGAGAAAAGGATAATGGAAAGTGAGGAAACATTGAGAAGTATATTAACAGCGGCCCCGGTAGGGATAAAACTAGTCAAAGATCGACAGATAATATGGTGCAATAACAGCATGATTGAAATGACAGGTTACTCTCTCGAAGAATTAACCAATAAAAATCTAGGATTTTTATACCCCAATGAAGAAGAATATAATAAAGTTGGGCATGTATTATATGACAAATGGTCTAACGAAGAATATAGGGAAATTGAAACAATATGGAAAAAGAATAGTGGAGAATTAATAAACTGCCATATTAGGATTAGCCCTATTGATCCAACTTATTTTAATAAAGGCATGATAGAAGTTATTACAGATATTACAGAAAGTAAAAAAGCCCAAAAACAGCTTGATGAAAATCTAGAATATTTTGCTCATCTAATAGACCATATAAGAAATCCATTAACAATAATTTGTGGATTTGCACAAGTTGAAATTGAAAATGAAGTTACTAAACGTCGATTTTTAAAGCAGGTAGGTGCAATTGAAAAGATTTTAAAACAACTAGATCAGGGCTGGATGGACACTGAAGATACTAAAAAATTTTTGAAGAAGTATATGTAATACTAGGATATCTGCCAAAAGGTTATAGTGGAACTAAAAGAAATGCCATCAAATTTCTAACATGCCTCGATAACAATTTTTTATAACTAGATTACTTTCTCGTTAGTTCAACATTATTTTCAAAAATTAGTTTACCAGAATTATAGCTTTTATAATGGGCAATATAGCTAAATGCAAAAGGATTAGCTCCTGGATAATTTGGCGACATCCCAACATTTCCTTTTGAGAGTGTTAAGACATTGCTTCCAAGACGCCCAAAGAAAAATCTGCTTTTTGTTGTATGATCGCCTGTTGGATCTGCAGGGACCCACCCGTAGGACGGCAAATAAAATTCGGCCCACATGTGCCCCGCAGAGATATCAGAACTATAAAGATAACCATGAACTAATCTTGAAGGAATTCCTTGAGACCGGCACATTGCAACAAAAAGAGTAGCAAATTCAGTGCAATCGCCTTTTCTATTGTAGAATGCGTATCTTGCACCTAACTCCTGCTCCTGTATCTCGTAAGTAATGTTTTTTACAATCCAGCCATAAATAAGATCCGCTTTTTTATAAGGATTTGTTTCATTTCCGACTACCGTTCTTGCCATGGCGACAATTGCGGGATCATCAGACTCGACTCTTTGACTTGGCTTTGTGTATTCTTTATACAAGCTTGAAGAGAAATCATAAGATTCTACTTTAGAAGAATCTATTGGAGTTGTGAAAGGATTTGCAGTAAAAGATATGTTTTGAGTTATTATGAGGGTAGAATTAGTTGGTAGCGAATTATTAAAATCCCAGTAGCCTATCCTTGTACACGCCTCGGGGGCTAGGATGATGTGATCAGGTTCTGGAGTTATACTGATAACAGATACATTTTGCTGAGTTCCACAGTTGACTGGCAAGGCCATCCATAGCTGTGTTTCCCCCACTTCAGCGTCAATATTTCTAATCTTAGTTGTTATAATAGCATTATACGACTGGGGGAGTTGATGTTCTAGAGGACTATCTGGGATATTTACCAATCCAATATAATAAAAAATAGCAAGCAAGAGCATAGCCCCAAGAAGAATAGAAGTTACGGTCTTGACTTTCTTTATATTATTTTCATCTCTTTCAAGTTTTTGATAATACGTTTCTGTGCCACCATCTGAGCCAATATTTAATTTATCAGTGTTTGTATATGTCATTATAGAGGTGCCACATCTAGAACAATAAAATAATCCTTTGCTATTTTCATGACCGCATGAAGGGCAGGGCATCTTATCTTGTTCCAATGGATATGTACCACAATTTGGACAATAGTTCAAAGATGTTTCATATCCACACATAGGGCATTTCATTTGGGCACCAGATATCAGGTAATAAATTAATTTATAAATATGTTAGAAAAATAATAAAAAATTTATAAGATTTTTTCCATCCAAACAATATCAAAATATTTATCAAATTTTTTACCAACTTCTATAAATCTTCCACATTCTATAAATCCATTTTTTGCGTGAAAATTAATACTGCCTTCATTTAATGACGAGATACTTGCCAATATCTTAGATATGTTCAGTTTTTCAGCTTCAGATTCTATATACTCTAAAGTCTTTTTTCCAATCCCCTGGCCAGTTGCCTCTTCTTTAATAAAGCATGATATTTCAGCAGTTTCTCTAAACACTGAAAAAGGGCTATAAGAATGTATGAATCCAAATCCTATTACTTCATTATTATTAGATTTAATTACTACCGCCGGATAGCCTTTTGTGATAATAAGAAACATGTCGTAGAATTCATAAGGAAGTTTTGTATCAGGATATGCGGCAAATCCATTTTCAATATAATAGTTAAAAATATCTATTACGTCCTTTCTGTGATTTTCACCCATCTGCTCAAAATGTATTTCCATTGTCTCACTAAAAACAATATTTTGGGTGTTTATTTATAGATTTCTATCCTAGGCCTGCAATAGGAATTAAGACAAATACCTATTCTCTATAGCTATCAAGGAGGTAAATTAATGCAAGAAGAAATAACAACTAGTATTAATTATTGCTATAGCAATAGGCGTAATTACGCGATATTTAGCTCTACTTTTTTATATGCTTAAGTCAAAGAATTGAAATTTCTTTTTATTTATTGAATAACTAAAATAAATATGATATACTTTTACATTTTCCCCAAAAATAACTAAAAATTAAAAAATAAGAAGAAGTTATATAAATGAAGGATAACACACAAACTAAGGGGTATTATGACTGGAGATCTTAAAAAAGAGCTATTGGAGGTAATTCGTTCGGTAGGTCCAGTATCAATGGTGGTCCTCCTCTTTTTGATTTTTATCTCAAAGTCAGAAATACCAAGATTTATATTAGGATCTATAATGGTAATAAGTGGAATTACTCTGTTTCTTCTAGGGATTAACTTAGGCTTCTTGCCTTTTGGTCAAGCTATTGGGTCAGAATTGCCTATGAGGGGCTCTTTAAGCTTTTTAATAATAATGAGTTTTATAATAGGTGTTATTACCACAATAGCAGAACCAGGAGTAAGGGTACTTGTTAATCAGGTAGAGTATGCATCTGGAGGTAGCATTCCAGAACTTATTTTGTTTCTTTCAATAAGTGTCGGAATTGGTATTTTTTTATCATTGGCAGTGTTGAGGATTATTTATGGAATAAGCTTTTCATATCTATTTATAGCAGGATATATCTTCATAATTGCTTTATCCTTCTTTACTCCTTCCACATTTGTAGCCATAGCTTTTGATGCTGGAGGGGTTACAACTGGCCCAGTTACTGTGCCTATTATTTTATCTTTAGGAATAGGAATTAGTTCCGTTTTAGGAGGAAAATCAGCTCTATCCGATGGATTTGGACTTATCGGCCTTTCTTCAATTGGACCCGTCATAAGTATAATGATGTTGGGGGTATTATACGCTTGATAGGATTTATTGAAAATCTTAAAGAAATTATAATTGAAGTAGTTCTTGTATTATTACCCCTATCGGTATTATTTTTAATATTTCAGAAATATTTACTTAAACTACCAAAGCAGTATACAAAAAATCTCCTTAAGGGTATCTTTCTGACTTTTGTGGGCATGATTCTTTTTTTTCAAGGAATAGATATTGCTTTTCTCCCTGCAGGAAATAGTATAGGGGTGTATTTTGGTAATCTCCAATCTAACTGGTTGTTGATACCTTTAGGATTTTTAATGGGATTTTTAGTTACTTATGCAGACCCTGGAGTAATAATAATTTGTAATGAAATTGAAAAAGCTTCTAACGGTTTTCTAGGAAGGAATATGGTAAAAAAAATTTTATCGTTTAGCGTAGCTTTTTTTGTATCTCTCGCTATGGCCAAACTTGTTTATGGTGTAGCCCTAATTACTATAATTTTGATAGGTTACAGTATTGTGATCTTACTAACATTAGTTTCAGATAAGCAGTACACAGCCATTGCCTTTGATTCAGGAGGTGTTGTGACTGGCCCTATGGCAGTTACTTTTTTGATGGCTATGTCTTTGGGCGCAGCTTCTGCTATGGAAGGAAGGAATCCGTTAATAGATGGATTTGGCCTTATTTCTCTAATAGCGTTGGCCCCAATAATACCATTAATGATATTTGGGTTAATAATTCGTTATAAAGGAGGTTAAAAATGGAGGATGAACATAAAGGTTGCGACCTTATAGTGACTATCGTCAAAAAAGGATGCTCAGAACTGATAATTCAAGCTTCAATTAAAGCAGGTGCAAAGGGAGGAACTGTTGTTTTTGGGAGAGGTACTGGAATCCACGAACAACAGAAAATACTAGGAATCCCTATAGAGCCAGAAAAAGAAATAATATTAACGGTAGTAAGTAAAACACAGACCGATGATATTCTAAAAGCTATACGAGAATCTGGCGAATTGGATAAACCTGGAATGGGAATCGGATTTGTAGTTTCTCTCGACAAAGTAATTGGAATGTGCCATTTAATGTCTGATGGAACAATTATTTGCAAATACTAAAAAAGTGTCAAAATGGACTCTCTTTACATTAAAGATATCAATAGAGGTATCTAGTTCAGAATCAAAATAAAAAAAATAAATTACATTTTATAAGGAAACACTTCTTTGACATCTATTAATACTGCATAATTTGCCGGAGGCAGATGTGGCATCTTCTCCTTTAATGCTTTAGATACGTTCTCAAATACAGGGCCCGTATTCATTAAAGTTGCCTTCCCCTTTATCTGTACTCCCTTGTTAGTTTCCCTATCAAGCACATACAAAGAAACATTCGGATTACTCTTCAGATTTGATATTGTACGGGGTGAGGCAATTTCTGCAAAAACTAATCTTTCTCTATCTATTACTGAGATACTACCCTTTGGAGATACATTTGGAACCCCATTTGTAGTTGATGTTGAAACGAAAGCTAAATGCTGTTGTTGAATCAATTCTATTACATTTTGCGGCATTTCCATATAATCACCACCCTAAAATTGTCGAACTTGTTTTTATAATTAATGCTATTTCATATTATGAGATGAGTGTATATCCAATTTGGCTAACTTTCAACAAAATATTTATTAGTATAAAAATAAATAACCCTAGTATGTTAAAAAAACTAAATCCAAGTATGCAATCATCCAAAGTCACTGAACGTATATACGCAAAAGCATTTGAATTACTTGAGAAAAATCCAGAAGGCCTTCACTGGTCAGAACTACATTCAAAGATTAAGGCGTCAGATCCCACTTTTCATCCAAAAACTGTCAACGGATGTGTCTGGAAACTTGTCGGAAAATTTCCTGACAAGGTTTATAAACCATCTAAAGGGCTTTTCCGTTTACTGAAATATAAATAACCTAGGAAACTATTTAAATCTTAATTTTTTAATAATAAAAGTGGTAAATTGAAAGAAATATACGATAAATTAATTCAGATGGCTTTAGATAGGGGTGCAACCTCTGTAAAAATAATTCCAATCGAGGATATTTCTGTTAATGATTGGGTGAGACAAAAATGTGAATTTGGATGTACACAATATGGAAAGAAATATACTTGTCCACCTTACGTTCAGCCACCCAAGGAAACAAGGAAAAGATTGAAAGAATACGATAAAGCCTTGATATTAAAGTTTGGAGAAATTAAAGACAGGATGGAATGGAGAGGTATTCAGAAGCTTATGGCCGAACTGGAAAGAGAAGCTTTTCTTAATGGATTATACAAGGCATTTGCCTATGGGGCTGGAACATGTAAGCTTTGTGATGAATGCACAGCAGACCAAATTCAAACTCCAACACTTTTTGACAAGAGAAAATGTGTTTACAGACGCATAGCTAGACCCTCGATGGAAGGTGTGGGAATTGATGTATACCAGACTGCCAAAAATGCAGGATATGAACTAAAAGTAGTCCCTAATGAAGGTATGTGTTTCACAAGTTTCTGCTTGTTGCTACTGGAATGATTTCAATCTTCTATCACAGTGATTTCACAATAAGTAATTACTTTTTTTCCATTTAACTCAAATTCTATTAATTGAAATTCAGTTCCTTCTTTTAGAGTTTATTGCAGTATTGAAACTTCTTCTAGATCTTTAGGGTCGCTCTTATCAAAGTAATAATGATTTTCTATTTTAGTAGCCCCTTATGTGTATGCGATAGGAATACTCCTTCAATATAAAAATAACTAACTTTTTAATTTTTATCTTAACGTATTTGTACTAAATTTTATTTTATTCTCTAATATAAATCCTTTTAAAGTAGTTGGCATATTTAATGCGAAACAGAAAAAACAGAGATGGATTTCGGCCATTAATACTGAAGTGATAGATTGAAACGAGAGAAAGACAAATCAAAAGAAGAGCTTATTGAAGAGCTAAGAGTACAGCGCTCGAAGGTGGCTGACCTTGAAAAAATAAAAAATAGATTAGAGGAGCTTGAAGAAGAAAAGGATAATCTTCTTAACAACTTAAAAGAGCGGGTAAAAGAACTAAATTGCCTATACGACATCTCAAAGATAAATGAAGAACCAAATATGCCTCTCGAGGAATTATTCCAAAAAATCGTAGAAAAAATACCTCTTGGTTTGAAATATCCGGAAATAGCATGTGCGAGGATTAATCTGGATGGCCAAGAATTTAAATCAACGAATTTTAGAGAAACAAAGTGGAAGTTGGATGCTCCAATAAACTATTATAAAAATAATATTGGAAAACTTGAAGTTTTTTATCTTGAAGAAAAACCAAACCTTGAAGAAGGCCCTTTTCTAATGGCCGAAAGAAAATTAATTCTTGCCATAGTAGAAAAATTGGGCCACATAATAGAAAGAAAATACTCAGAACAAGCATTAAAGGAAAGCGAGCAAAAATTCAGAACAGTTTTTAACAATGCAAGTGATGCCATATTTATCCATGAACTTGATGGGAATTTTATTGAAACAAATCAGATTGCATCTGACCTTTTAGGATATGACAAACTGGAACTTCTAAATATGTCCCCTAGCGACATTCATCCGCCAGAATATGTTGAGATGCTAAATGAAATGTTTGAGGAACTTAAGAAGAGAAGCTACTATTGTTTTGAAACGGAGATTGTGACAAAGGAGTATAAGCCAATCTCAGTTGAAATCTGCAGCAAAATTATCAAACTTAAGAAAAAAACTGTAGTCTTGAGTATTGTAAGGGATATAACTGAGAGAAAGCTAACTGAAGAAAAGATGAAACGTCAGTTGATGAAGTTCAATCTAGAAACGGGAAAAATCTATCTTGTAAAAGAAACGAAAAGTCTATTTTCAATTGAAGCCTTTAATGATCTGCTGAAAGTTGGGTACTCTGGGTACATCCTTACAAGGTCCGCTGAATCAGAGTATATTGGACAGATTAAAGGGAAGTACAACTATTTATGGATTTCAGAAAAAGATAAAAGAGATTCTCTTTCTCCAGATCTTACAGAAATTGAAAAATACTTAGAGGACATACCCAGAAAAAGCTTTGTTTTGATAGATAGGTTGGATTATCTACTTTCCAAAAATGGATTTATTAAATTATTATCTTTTGTACATCACCTGAGGGAGATCGCATACCTTAGGGGTATTACAGTAATCATTTCGGCCGACTCAGAATTATTCAGCAATGTTGAAATGAAGCTTATAGAAAAGGAGACATCAGACATCTCCCCTGTAGAAAAAGAAAAACTCCCCGACAATATGCTGGAAATCCTGACATTCGTTTATAACAAGAACTTAATTGGAGTTAAGCCTACTTTTTCAGATATAGGTAGGGAGATCAATATAACAAGACCAACCATTGGCAAAAGAATGAGTTTTCTAACAACGTCAAACTATCTTATAGTTTCGATTAAGGGTAGAAACAAGGTTGTCGAGTTAACTAACAAGGGCAGAGAACTTTTTTTGGCGTAACTTTTTACATGTTTTACATGTTTTTTTACAAATCCTTATAGTTATGTAAAGCCCATAATTAATTAACGGTTGGACATCTAGGAGTGGTAAAAATGAGTTCTATTGGCAAATGGGTTTATGTTTCTGAACAAAAAGAATGTAGAAAATGCGGTGAAACGACGCATACACATACGTGTTTAGTATGTGGAGATGTTTGTTGCGATGATTGTTGGAACGAAAGAACTTCAACATGCGATAAATGTATATCAAAAGCATGGTGGAGAGATCTCTAAAGACTAAGATTATGGTAATACGGCTAAAGGACTAGCCATCTATGCCTCCCCATAGTCCCGATGAGAATCTTTGTGATTTGAGGGACATTCTTTTCTTGAGAATGAAGCTTATTAAAAAAGTTAAATGATATATTGAATATAAAATAAAAATATATTTTTATTTAAAAAGAATAGGTTTTAGCTCTGCATCGACGTAAGTTACTCCGTCTGCCTTTACATATACCCTCTTTGTTAATGGTTCGTATCCCTCTTTATAGAATGTAATTGTACTGTACCCAATATCTATTCTATCTAAAAGGTATGGGGTTCTAATTACTTCTCCAATATACATCCCATGTGGTGTTTCTATAGATACTGTTGCACCTAAAGGATCCGAAGTGATACTAAGGGCACCGTGCATATCTTCTGGCAGTAAAGTAGCCTGAACATATATTGTTCCTCCAGCGCTTACATCCACAGTTGTGGACCACATCTGATATCCTTCCATTGAAAGCTGTACGACATGATGGCCAGGTGTTAGATCCATGACTGTATTGGGCGTTGTTCTATATGTGCCCCACCACTGTCCATCAACGCCAATTGTAGCCCCTGTAGGCGAAGAAGTGATGTATATTGAACCTTTACTTTCAATTGGGGTCAATACTGCATTTATATTTGTATTTTGACCTGCTTGAACTTTAAGATTAGAAGACCAATCATGGTAACCGTTCATTGAAATTGTCACTGAACTTATGCCTACAGGTATGTTTGTAAAAGTATAGGGTGTTTTTATAGATGGGCCAACAAATAGCCCAGCAGGAGTAATTAATTGAACTATGGCGCCGGCAGGCTGCGAAGTCACAGTTATAGATCCTGTGGCATTCGGATTATATGTGGGTGTCAGGCTTCCATAAACATATTCGTTTTCTCCAGCATTTACATATACCTGAGTTGTCCAATTTTGGTATCCCCCTAAAGAGAGAGATATTGTAGACCAGCCAGGAGTTATGTTTGTAAAAGTATAAGGTGTTGTTTGAGTTGATCCTACATACATTCCATCAGGAGTTACTAAAGATATACTGGCGCCACTTGGATTTGAATTTACTGTGATACTCCCATAAAGATATTGGGGAGGCAGTACGGCAAATAAGGGGGAAGCAAATAATGCAAATATCAATGCAATGCCCACTAAAGATATTGCCATACTTCTTTTTTTAGAACTCGTTATTATAGATAATTTATGTTTCAACTTTATTTTTTCCATTATAACCCTCCTTGCAGTAAATAATAAAAAAAGAATTTATAAGTATTTTTATTAATGTTGAAAAAATCGCAGTATATATTATAAATATCTTAATAAAAAAAAATAATAAACAAAAAATCACAAAAATATATAAAATCAATGAATATAATCAGAATAGGCCTAATCCAGCCAAGAATATTAAAAGAATGGATATGGGTGCGATAATCCTACATATCCAAATCCAGATTTTTTCCAATCTGAATTGACCTTCTAAATTTATTTCTTTTATTGCTGTTTCTTTTATTACCCAACCTACAAATAAAGTAACAAATATCCCTCCAAGAGGTAAAAGTATACTAGATGCTAAAAAATCCATTGCGTCCAAGAATCCCATTCCAAATATATTAAGAGGAACTGCACCGTTTGAAAGGGCAGAAGGAATCCCTAAAACAAATATCGCAAGACCTAATATTAAAGATGCGTTTCTTCTTGACCAATTTCTTTCGTCTATAAAATAAGCCACAACAACTTCAAGTAACCCTATTGCTGAAGTTAGAGCTGCAATAAATAATAATAAGAAAAATAAGCCAGACCAAATTTGACCTATTGGAATCAATCCGAATACTGAAGGTAATGTTATGAAAATGAGTCCTGTACCAGCCCCGGGCTCTATTCCAAAAGTAAATACAGTAGGGAATATCACAAATCCAGCTAGAAATGCAATTAACATGTCGAGGAATGTAACAGCAAATGCAGACTTTGGTAAAGACACTTTTTGTGGTATATAGCTCCCATAAGTTATCATTGCCCCCATACCGAGAGAAAGAGAAAAGAAGGCTTGACCAAGAGCTGCCAATACAGTTTTCCCAGATATCTCTGAGAAATCAGGATTTAAATAAAAGTTAATCCCTGCAGCTGCCCCTGGCAATGTAATTCCCCTAATTACTAACAATAATATGATTAAAACAAGTGTGGGCATTAGAATTTTAGACCAGGTTTCAATTCCTTTTTCAACTCCCAAGTAAACAACATATATTGTAATTATCATAAAAATTGCTTGAAATAAAACAACTTGGGGGCCATTTGCAATAAATTCTTGAAAATAATTTGTAGTATCTATGCTTGGAGATATCAAACCTGTAAATGAGCTTATGAAGTATTTTATAGTCCATCCAGCGATTACTGAGTAATAAGAAAGAATAATGAATCCTGCAGATACGCCCATCCAACCTGCAATTGGCCAAGTCCCTCCTTTTAATTTCATAAATGCCCCTACAGGATTGAGCTTTGAAGATCTGCCAATTGCAAATTCAGCTAACATCACTGAAACACCTATAGTGAAAACGATGACTAGATAGATTAAAACAAAAGCCGCACCCCCATTTTCCCCAGTGATATATGGAAAACGCCATATATTACCCAACCCCATTGCAGAACCTGTGGCCGCAAGCCAAAAACCTATCTTGCTGTTCCATACTTCTCTTTTCATTTAACCACTCTTATTTGATAATTTATGTATCAACTATTCTATTTAAATATTCCTAAATCAATTTATTACTTTTGTTCATTTGTTAGAGGTTAACACATCGTAAAATTTAAATAATTTAAAGTATTTAATTATGGATGTATGACAAATGTTATTAAAAAAGATGGAAGAAGAGAAAGATTTGATCAAGAGAAATTAAAGGATTCGATTGTTTCTGCGGCAAGAGAAGCAGGCTTAATGAACAGAAGATGGGTAGACGATGTAATCGAAAATGTTTCTGCTACAGTCATAGCCTTTTCAAGAGGTAAAAAGGAAGTAGAAACAAAAACATTGAAAGACATGATTCTGGCAGACTTAGACAGAGTTGAAAAGAGAATATCTGACACATGGAGAGAGTTTGATAGAGCAAAGCAGTAAATATTTCTAGAAATACTAAAATATATATGTATTATCTATTAAATATATTTTTTTTTAAGAAATAGTGATTAGAAATATATCCATTAAGTTTAAATGTATTGAATTCCTACCATATGTGTATGACATACGTTATTAGAAGCAATGGAAAAAAAGAGGAATTTGATGGAGAAAAACTTCTATCTTCTATTATGGCCGCAGCAGACGATGCTGGCATAATGAACGAAGCTGGCATTGAAGCTATTATAAAAAATATTGCATCTAATGCTATTTCTTCAGCACAAACTCAAGAAGTAGTCCAATCCAAAACGTTAAAAGAAGCAATCTTAGCTCAACTAATAAAAATAGGTGTGCAGATGGCTATTCAGAAGTTTGGGGCATCAAATGTAACAAAAGAAAATATACTAAGTGAGCTAATAAGTGCAGGTTTACAAATGTCTACTCAAGGTTCAAAAAATACTCAATCGGATGATCTTCTAAGTATGCTAATGGGGGCAGCGACAGGTACAAGTTCTAGATCTAGCCAATCTAATGACCTTCTAAGCCAGCTGTTGGGTGTTGGAACAAGTTCAAAAAATACTCAATCAAATGACATCCTAGATCTACTATTGAATTCAGGATTGCAAACATCGACTAGAAGTTCTAGATCTAGCCAATCCAACGACATTCTAAGCCAGCTGTTGGGTGCAACAGGAACAAGTTCAAAGACTAAAGCATCAAATGATAATCTAGATGATATATTGAAGACTGGGATGAAACTAGCTAACGCATGGATGAAATATAATAGATAATCTGACACATTGAACCCTTAAATTTCTCCCAAAAATATATAAATTTCTTATTTTATCTTATTTTAATATTTTTTAAATAAAATAAGCAGATAAGTGATAAAATGAAATCAGACCATATTGTATCGGATACTTTACAAAAAATAAAAGATGCTGAAAAGGAACTTATCGAGTTAAAAAATGAATATCTTTCAAAACAGGACCCGTCTATAAAGGAACAGATTGAAGAAAAGAAAAAAGATTTAGATAAACTTAGAACTTATTACAAAGACCATGTGATGACTTCATGCAACGAAAGTTTTGAAGCTAAGAGGAGAAGACTTTCAAAGTATGACTGATGTACTTATCCAACTTAATACAAATTCAGCAATATAACCCTATCGTATAAATCCATTTTTGTAAATCTTAGGCCATTAAATTTATAATTATAGAGTAATGGCATAGGAAAACTATTAATATATGTAATCGCAAATAGTATCGTGAAGAAAATACTAATTTTTTTAATCTTAGCAATTATTATAATTTCAGTTTCAATAGGCTACAGATCAATAACTCTAGGAGAGGGTTTATTAGACGTAAAGGGAGGATTTATTAGAGAAAATAATGTAATCTGGTCTAAATCGCCTTCCATGTCACTCAGCATAAATAACAATTCTATCCTTCCAAAAAAAATAGAGATTATAGTATTAAACATAAAAAAAGATAGTATAATCCAAAGCAAAGGCAAATCTAGATTAATTAATCCAAATGAGAAAATAATTTTAAGCCTCACGCCTCTCTCTCGAAACTCTTACGTTATCAAATTACCAGAATCAAATACATTAAGATTTGCAGTTGTTGGTGATTCAAGACAAGACAGTTCCAAGGACCCATACCCTAGAGCCTTCAAGAAGATTATGGAAGATATAGATTCTAAAAACGTTAATTTCGTAATGCATGTCGGTGATTTTGTAATCCATGAAGAAGAGAAATATTTTGAAGAATTTGAAGAATTAATGAGATATTATGACACTCCTGTTTATACCGTAATAGGAAATCATGATAGCGATATTCAAAACGGCTCATTGTATAAAGAATATTATGGTGAGACGTTCTATAGTTTTATTTATATGGACACAAAATTTATTATTCTCGACGATTCAACGGATACCTTAAATCAAGAGAATATATCATTTCTAGAAAATGAATTAAAATATGATGGGAATAAATTAGTCTTTTTACATGTACCTCCTTTTGACCCAAGACCTTCTGGATCACACAATATGAAAGATGGAGAAGAATTTATGCAAATCATGAAAGATAATAAGATTAGTAATGTTTTTTCTGGTAATATTCATATGTATTATCAAACTATAAGAGACAATACTAGATATATAATCACTGGGGGCGGAGGGTCCCCCCTGCATACAACCGAAGAAAATGGAGGATTCCACCATTACCTGATTTATGATCAAGGCAGCATACAGCTAATTAATATGGATGATTAATCTTCTATTTGATATTATCAGATTTAATACTAATTGTAAAAATTGTTCCCTTTGGTTTATTGTCTTCTACCTTAATTTCGCCGTTAGATCTTTTGAGAAGCTCTTTTACTATGTAAAGACCAAGACCAGTACCTTTATTTTCACCGGAACTGAAATTTTCATCAAAGACCTTTTGTTTATTATCGTCTGGAATGCCCCTTCCATTATCTACTATTTTTATCTCATAATCACCCTTTTTAGAAAAATAGATATCAATTTTATCCGCCTTTCCATGAACAACGGCGTTTCTAATAATATTATCTATAACTGAAGAAAATGTATTCTTGACTTTAATTTTAAAGTTGCCGTGGAGATTAATATTAACATCGTAATTCTTTACTACTTCATCAATTATCTCTTTCAGATTATAGGTACTAATATCATTATCAGAAGAGATGTCATTTTCAAATTCCCGTACCTTATTGATCAGGTCTACACTCTTATTCATTGCTTTAATGGCCTTATCTTTGAGTTTTGTATCTTTAGTATTTAGCATCTCTAATGACATCAGAGTCACTGAAATATTATTTAATATATCGTGCCTTAATATTTTATTTAAGAGCTTCAATGTATTGTTCAAATCCTTTATTTCATCTGTTTCTCGTTTTTCTATTGTAACAGATTTAAAAAATCCAAATACAACTATGAAAAGACCAATAGAAATTAAGATTCCTTCTAGATAAGTATTGAAGAGTTCAGATTCTATAGTGAATTCATCTAGAAAGTCCACCAATAATCCATAAGAAAACATTGCCCAACCAAATGTAAATGTTCGGATATTCAATTTAAGAACATGAAATAGCATTACTACAACTAAGAAAAGATAAGTTCCTTCAAATAATAGCTTGCCCCCGTTAAATGAGGTATCGATTGGAAACGCAATAAACCATAATAATACTATAAAAAAACTAATAATAGAAAACACAAGAACATTAAGATTCTTTTTGGTCATTTAAATCTGACCAATAAAAAAGACAGTCGATTAAATAACTTTCGCTTTCTAAGATATTTATCTCATGATTTCTTTTCTAAAATATTTTCTCAAGAATCTATAAAGCTTTTTATCCCAGTTTGGCGGAGGGTCTTCTCTTTCTGTGAGTGTTAAAATATATGATATCGATTTTTTATCTAAAAGATATTCAAAGTCTTTATCTTCAATAAATCTATAAATTGCATTGAATATGGAAGAAGGCAAGGGAACGTTGAGCTTTGATAATTTAAGATTTGTGAGCATCAAAGATTTCTTTAAGTATTCTCTTTCTTTATCAGATATAACATGATAATCCATTTCATCGTTTCTTTTTTCCCAATCTATTTTTGCCTTTTCTCTGAACAGCTCTAAAGTACTATAAATTCTTGGCCATCTTTCAGGGTAATCAAGAAGTAATCTTTGTATGGGAATTATATTTTCCTGAATTAGAAAAACTCTCTTCTTTATCTCGTCTATATCGCTTTGAGCATAGTTGAGTTCATAGTAGTCAAGTTGTTTTATTAGCCACGAATCCCTTCTTCCTTGAACATTTTTTCTTTCAGGAGTCGAGACTTTATGTGTCTCTTTTGAATTTTTTGTAATTACCGGAATATCCTTATCATCTTGCATCCAAAAATAAAAGGATAATTAAATATAAAAATTTTAGTATTTAATGTTATATCCCTAGTTTTCTTCTATTCGATTCAATGTGAGAAAGGATTGCGTCAGATGCTTTAATCGGATCTTTCTCAACGTTTAATATCCCGCCTGTAATATCTTTGCAGTCGACGGTCAAAAGTTTTACAAGATTTGGGCCACCTGTTACAGGAGGAACTGGGTTGACATAGGTATATAATCCAAATGCCAATGCAAATATCGCATCTATAGTTGCCTTCTGCTCCATATATTCTGGTGCAACTGCAGCAACGGGTAAATCTGGTACAGGTACATCTCCTAAAGCCTTAGAAATTACACCAATTAAATCTGCAAGCCTTCCTGTGTCAGTACATGTTCCATAACTTAATACTGGAGGGATATTCAAGAGAGTACATATTTTCTTTAGTCCTGGGCCTGCCTTGTCTTTAGCCTCTAAGCTACAGAGCCCACCAACCTGTACCGCAGCATTTCCACAACCAAGAGATAAAACTAGTATATCCCTCTTTATCAACTCAGTTACCATTTTTATTGTGTGAACGTCCTGGCCTGAATCCCTCAAAGAAGTGCATGAAACCATTCCAGCGACACCCCTTATTGTACCATCTTTAATTGCATTTAATAGAGGTTCAATTGTTCCACCTAATGCTTCAACTATACTTTCAGTTGAAAATCCAACTATAGCTTCTTTCGTTGGGAGGCCTACAACTGGATCAATTGAACTCCTTCTCTCCTTGAAGTTGTCAATTGCCATTTGTAAAAGTGATGCAGCCTGATTCTCTGCTTCATTTGGGAGATAATCCATTCTTTCAGTAATGCCTTCAAATGCTACAACTTCGCTTGCAGGTACTAATTTGAATTTGTATTTCTTCGCATATATCGGGTCAATAGGCATTGAACAGTTCATATCTGCCACAAATATATCAATGCAACCACTTGCCATTACTGCTTCCTGCATAATCCAGTTGCCAGTGAATCCATAGAAAACATCGTCCATCTCCCACCTCTGGATTATTTCTTGGCCTGTTTCAATATTTGCTATTATTCTTAGACCTTTGGCACCTACAGCCTTTGCCTTCTGCTGCCATTCCTCTTTTCTTGCAAGCTGAATCATTGCAAATCCCAAGAAGGGTTCATGGCCGTTGGGTAAAACGTTAACATAGTCTGGATCTAAAATTCCCAGATCTACCCTCATTTTATGAGGTCTTGGAATCCCAAAAAGAATGTCTTGAGTAAACTCATTTATGATTTGACTTTGGTAAGCCATGGCTATTCCAATTCTCATTGCTTTTAAGGCTAAACTTACATAGTATCCATCTACATTTGTTAAACATGAGCTCGTGGCAAACATCATTTCTCCATGGACGCCCCCTGGAAATATCCCAAGTTTTTTCCATGCATTTTTTCTCTCTGGCGGAGCTAATATTTCTACAATTTTGCTTTGCTCAGAATATTTTCTATTAAAGTCCTCTTCAACAAAATCACAAAATCTTAAAGCAATTTCGTTAATGCTTCCACTTGTATCCACTCCAAGTCGTTTAGCAAATGATTTTAATTTTTCTGGCTCTTTTATTTGAAAAGGAGTTTCGCCTTTGGCAGTTGCCCTTAGAGTTTTTATTGTTTGTTCGGTGTGATAATGGTAAGTCGAAGTACCCAATACATTCCTCAAAAGCATCATTCTCATTGCCATGCCATCTGCGGTAATCCCACAGACCCCTCTTTTATCAATTGAGGCGTCAGAACGACATGGACCATTTGAGCAAAGGTCACATCGAACTCCACCTTGGCAGAAAGGACATCTTTTATCTGGGTCTCCCCCAAATCCTTGAGCCTCGTATCTATCCCAAATATTTGTTATATTGTCATCTTTAATTTTCTTATACATTTTTTTTACAGATTCATGATGAGATACTCTATCGCCTTCCATTTTTACTCCTCGCAAATATCTTTGTTTTATTATTATATATAGGTTTTCTTTACAAAAAGGAAAAATAAATTAATCTGTTAAACCCAATAATATTGCCAGATTATCCTTAGCTTTGAGAGAATGGGGTGCATTCTTAGGCATGAAAATAAATACCCCCGGGGTCATTTCAATCTCTTCATCAACAAGTGTAAAGGTACCTGTTCCACTTAAAACTTGTACAATCCCCGCCTTAGTTGAAGTATGTGTGTCTATATTTGTCCCAGCAGATAGACACATCAATGTATAGTTGTATGTTTTGGACAATGCCAATACAGTACTAAAAATGCCCTCTTTTGGAAACTGCATAGTTTTGTTCAAATCTTTCCAAAATCCTTTCTCCATTATATCCATTCCTCCTTTATTACATCTCCTTTGATCCCAACTACTATTAATTTTATCGGAATCTTTCGAGTTGCACTATCTAAAGCCTTCTTGGCTATTTGAAGAAGACCAGAGCAACACGGGACTTCCATTACTAAAACTGTTAATGTGTTAATCTTTGCCTCATCTATCATCTTTTTTATTTTCTCTACATAGACATCTCTATTTGAATCAAGTTTTGGGCATGCTATTACTAATGTCTTACCCTTAAGGAAATCTTTGTGAAAATCACCTATCGAGAAGGCTGTACAATCTGCGGCAAGTAAAACATCCTTGCCAAGAAAATAAGGTGCATTTGGTGAGACCAGATGAAGTTGAATTGGCCATTGTCTAAGTTGAGAGGACCTCTTTCCTGTCTCATTTACTTTATTTTCTTCTTTTGAGAATTCCATAATTTTTGAACCTGGACAAGATGTCCTATGTAGATGACTTTCTTCCTTAATAGGATTTTCTATACCTTTCTCTTCAAGGAAATCTTTTGCCTGTTTTAGATATTTATCTGCACCGTGATCCTTTAAGTGCTGAAGATGAGCCTTGATAGTATTTTTTCCATGTTTTACTATATTCTGCATTACTTTTCTTTCATCGTATTCTTCAGCTTCTCTTTCTTCAACAAATATAGCACCTTCTGGACAGTTTCCAATGCAGGCTCCAAGTCCATCACAAAATAGATCACTAACTAATCTCGCTTTGCCATCTATTATTTGAAGCGCTCCTTCAGGGCAATTGGGAACACAAATCCCACATCCATTGCATTTTTCCTCATTAATATTGATTATTTCTCTCTTTACCATTTTAACACCAATATCTTTTCTATACTAAGTATATAATAGATACTTATATAAACTAGTAAGTTTCTGGTTTGATACCATGATCGACTGCACTATTTTCAAAACACTTGATATTGTGGGCAAAAAATGGTCTCTTCTAATTTTATTAGAGTTATATAGAGGTGAGACTAAAGATAAGAGATTTAATGAATTAAAAAGGGGTTTAAGAGGAATAACGCCTAAAATTCTCTCATTACGGCTTTCTGAACTAGAAGATCAAGGACTTATCAAAAAAAATATAGATAATTCTAAAGTACCAATAAAATGTGAGTATTCTCTAACTGAAAGTGGAGAAGATTTTATCCACATAATTCAAGAAATTAAAGATTGGGGCCTTAAATGGAAATTTGATAATCCTGAGTGTTCAGCTACATATTGTAAACAGTGCCAGTTGGCCCTTGAATAAATAATACTGATCCTTAAGATTATCATCTCATAGCAATATATATTTTACGTTGAATAATCTTATAATACATTAGTTAGATTAGTTATTGTTGGATTAATATGAAGAAAAAAGTTCTTTTTGTTTGCACACATAATTCAGCTAGATCACAAATGGCTGAAGGCCTATTGAATAATATTTGTGAGAACGCCTTTGAGGCATATAGTGCAGGCTCGGCACCTACTAGGATAAATCCATTCTCCATTGAAGCTTTGAAAGAAATAGGAATTGACATATCCTCTCATTATTCAAAAAGTACTGAAGATTTTATGAACATGCAATTTGATTACGTGATTACAGTTTGTGATAATGCTAAAGAAACATGCCCATTTTTTCCTGGTGCGAAAAATTACATGCACAAAAGATTTGAAGACCCTTCCAGTGTAGAAGGAACAAATGAAGATAAATTAAATGCTTTTAGGAAATCTAGAGACGAAATAAAGCGATGGATAATAGAATTCTTTTGTAATAATTCCTAGATTAGTTTAAAAGTTAAAAAGACTAAAATTTAAAGTCTCCACGTCTAGCATGAAATCCTAAATAAGATTGAAGTCTTCAAAAATTATATTTCTTGGTTTAACGCCCAGTTTGATAAATTGATCTGCAAGTTCCATCATCATTTCATTGGGGCCACATATAAAAATTAATTTATTAGTGATTTTCTCTTTGGCACCTGATAATTGAATTATATCTTGTGCAGAAAGTCTTCCGAGATCGTTTGAGGCCCATATCCTATATCGGATGTTATTTTTATTTTTGATAATTTCTTTTATTTCCTTATCGTAGATTGCATTCGTTTCATCTTTACAGGACCATAGAAAATCAATCTTATTATTTTTTGGTAAATCTTTATATTTTAACATACTAAGAAAAGGAGTTACTCCTATCCCGCCTGCAATCCATATCATATCCTTTTTTTCAAAAAGAGATTTCTCGCCAAATCTACCATACGGCCCGTATAAATATACCTTATCCCCAACATTTACTTTTGGTAGATGATAAGAAGTAAAATCTCCTGATTTTTTTGCCGAGATTCTAATCAACTCATCATTCGTAGAACTTGATATAGAAAATGGAAATATTTCAAATGATTTTTCAAGATTTAAAAACTTGATAAAGATAAATTGACCAGGATTAAAATTCATTTTTTTGCCAAGTGTTTCAAATTTAATTTCAGTTATATCCCCCATGATCTTGACATCTTTAACTTCGGCCCTTACTTTAGGGCCAATTAATTGATAGAAAAATAGCATATAGAAATATGAAATAATTCCGACTAATGAGAACATAAGAATCCATATTCTAAGTACTGGATATTGAATTATATCTCGCCCTGCAACTAATGCATGCCAGGTAGCGAATATTAGAACGATTCCCATAAACTTGTGTGTGAGGTGCCAGATTTTGTAAGGTAGCCTTATTACAAGAGTAAATACCAAAAGAATAACAAGGAGGATAAAAGAAACAATCCCATACGTATAAGGAATATTCAATCCAGGGACAATGTATATTGATATTAAATTCAGGTTGGGAAAGACTCTGATAATTAAAAAAAGAGGGTGCAGTAGT
This sequence comes from Methanofastidiosum sp., assembly GCA_035362715.1. Lineage (NCBI taxonomy): Archaea > Methanobacteriati > Methanobacteriota > Candidatus Methanofastidiosia > Candidatus Methanofastidiosales > Candidatus Methanofastidiosaceae > Candidatus Methanofastidiosum > Methanofastidiosum sp. The sequence continues at coordinate 73,167 of DAOSDU010000007.1, read as the reverse complement.
ATCACAATCATTGTAATCTGCCCTAAAAAGTGATGAGCTTTGTAGACTTTATCGAGGCCCCCAAAAAATGATTCCATGAAATGCCATCTTAGGGATAAAAAAATTGTTAAAGATAATAAACATATTCCAATCAATGCCGATACTTTAGCAATAACTAATAAGAATTGAAAATTCCCACCCATCCTGTTGAAGAGCCATATTAAAAAAGTGATTAATCCAAAGAAAAATATAATCCCAAGACTCTTATACCCAAATTGATTTCGATTGATTTTGTTAAGTAATCCTAATGGAACTATTTTCTTTATATTGATTCTTGAATTTTTTCTACTCATGCTAACACTGTTATGATATCTTTATTTATTAGTAGAAACATTCATTATAAAATTAACGTGAATATTATCCTTATAATTTTGTATACATTAGTAATTTAAACGAATTAATTAAGATTTGACCTATGCATTATCACATCATACTGACAACGAAATGCAATTCACAGTGCAGATACTGTTACGAAAAATCAATGAATGATTTTGATGCAGATATTGAACAAAAAGTCACTCTTGATTTATCTGCACCTGAATCTAGCGAAATCGATGTGAATGCTCTTAAGAAATTTATTAATAAGGATAAAAATCCTGTAATTATCTTCTATGGAGGGGAACCTCTCCTCCAAATAAATAAAATCAAGGAAATCATTGATAATATTGATGTGCCTTTTAGAATGCAGACGAACGGAAAGCTTTTGGACAAACTTCCGATAGAATATCTAGATAAAATTGGTAGGATTTTAGTTTCTATTGATGGCGATAAAGAGAGAACTGATTCGAATAGAGGTAAAGGAACTTACAACTTAGTAATGAAGAATATTTCAGAAATAGAAGAAAAAGGTTATTCTGGAGAGATTATTGGCAGGATGACTTTAAACCCAGAATCACCAGATATTTTTGAACAAGTCTTACATTTGATTGATAGTGGCTTTTCATCCGTCCATTGGCAGATAGATGCAGGCTTTTACGCATATGATTATGATAAAGAAAAATTTAGTTTATTTGTAAAAGAATACAACAGTTCTATCACAAAGCTTATCGATTATTGGGTAAGTCAGATGAGGACTCAAAAAGTCCTAAAACTTTATCCATTCATTGGAATAGTTGAGAGCCTTCTCAAAGGCGAGAAAACATTTCTAAGATGTGGTGCAGGCCATAGTGGGTATGCTATACGCACAGATGGAAAATTGGTGGCTTGCCCAATCATGACTTGGATTCAAGATTTTGTTTGTGGTGATTTAGATTCTGACCCCACAGAATTAAAAAAATTTCCAATGGCAGAAAGATGCAAGAATTGTGAGATTAAGAATATTTGTGGCGGGAGATGCCTCTACTGGCAGCACCTAAAATTATGGCCAGAAGATGGAAATGCATTAATATGTAATACAATTAAACATCTTGTAATAGAGCTAAAAAATAAAATGCCTGAAATTAAAGAACTTATTGACAAAGAGCTAATCAGCTACAAAGACTTTGAATATGAAAAATATTTTGGGCCTGAAATAATACCATAATCCGTTCTATTTTTTGAAATTACTAAGAATTATTCTCCGAAAGATACTTAAATACCATAATCAAAGTGTAGTTGGAGATTTTATGGACTTATCAATTTTGTTAATACTTGGAGTTGTAGTTGTTATAGCAATTGGTCTTATTGGGATATTTGTTGGCATCTACAACAGATTTTTTGCATTGAAGAATTCAGCTGAAGCAACTCTTGGGCAGATAAGAGTCGCCCTAAAAAAGCGTCTTGATATGATTGACCAGCTATTGGGTGCTGTAAAGAGTTACGCAAAGTTTGAGAAAGAAACATTGGAGAATATTACAAAATACCGTGCAAGTATTGGAAGCGCTTCTCCTGAGGCAATAAGTGAAATTGATCGTCAAAGTGCGGGCATATTGGGAAGACTTATTGCAGTAGCAGAAAACTATCCAGATCTTAAAACTTCAACTACAGTAGTTAACCTAATGGAATCAGTAAAAACTGTAGAAGATGAAATTGCAAGACAAAGGTATACCTACAATAACATAGCCCAACAGTTTAACACTATGCTTGATACAATACCCTCAAACATAGTTGGAAGAATCATCGGACTCATAAAACTAGAATACCTTAAATTTGAAGAGGCTATTGAAACAAGGCCAAAAATTGAGTTTTAGAAGATGGAAATATGGCTGAATCAAAACAGATTACAGTACTAGTGCTAGTTACGCTTTTGATAGGCGCAACTGCACTATTGCTACTGCCTAAAGGCCCAATCATTTTTGAGGGCGACCTCGTAGTGGATAACTATGAGGTTACTTTTCTTTCAGATGGCACTTTATCTGAGAGATATACATACGAAGTAAAAAATTCTGGGCAGTATAGGATGCTTTTCAGATACTGGGATGACATGCTTTCATTTGAAAGACTTGGAAGGTCCTATATTGAATTTGTAAACGTAAAGTATCCTTCTGGAACTATCGGTTATGCTAAAGATTACAAAGGTGATGTGAGATTATTTGGAGATGAATCCCACAGTTATACCATAGACTCTTTGGCGTATACAAATGAAGTGGGCGCATACAATCCTTCATACTTTAATAAAGGCAAGTATGAGATAGAATACACTTACATCCTTCACCCACCTATTCAATACGATAGTGAAGTCAGTCATTTGAATCTAAAACTCCAGAGAGAACATATACCAATAAAAAATTTTAAGATAATGATTGCAAAAGAAAGTATAGTAAAAGTCTATCCACATCCACCTAATTTAAAAGTTTCAGAAGATCAAAACTATATTATTATTACTGGAACTTCTCCAGAGAATGAACTTTTAGAAATCGAACTTCTCTTAAAGCCAGAATATATTAATACCATAAACGGTTTCCCAGAAAATATAAGTGGAGTTAGACAGAAAACAGAAATGGCTAATTTACTCTATACTGTACCATTTTATGCGGCAAAGTTTCTTTACGCCTTAACAAGTCTACTGCTTATAATAGTTCCATTCATATTCTTATATATTTATTACAGACGTGGAAAAGAAAAAAGCTTTACAGTGCCGGAATTTTTGAGCTTTGTTCCTAACGATAAATTGAAACCTTGGGTAGTCAATCTTCTGTTTAAAGGTGAGGCAAATACTTTTGATATGAATGCTTTCTACGCAACACTTTTGGACCTTCATAAAAGACATAAAATTGAGATAAAAGAGAAGGAGAATCCAAAATATATCACAATTAAACTCAAAGATAAAACTGACCTAGATCATTTTGAAACTAAGGTAATTGAGTTTATTGAAAAAGTAGGGTCTGATGGAGTTGTTGATACTGAAACAATATCCTCCCTAGCTAAGAGTGCAAGAAAGGATGTTATGAACCAAAAAACTATGTTAAGCTATCAATCATCCCTAAACGGCATTACAAATGTGAAATCTACTGACAGAATGATTATTAAAAACTATATAGTTGAGGGAAGAACTAGACCTCTCCCAGTATTGCTTTTTGGGATACTCTTTGTAGTCATTTCTATTATTATGCTCATATTCATACCTTTTGCAACTAATGCATCAAGTTCTCTTATTGCTTCCATAATAATTGTTATCCAATCTATAATCGCTATGGCATTTCCAACAACACTATTTGGGTTATGGAAAAATGACAGCTATAAAGAAAAACTTGAATGGGATGCTTTTACTAAGTTCTTATCCGACCTCGCATTGATGAGAAAATATTCTCCAGATGATATCCTCATGTGGGGAGAATGGCTTGTATATGGAACTGCACTTGGAGTAGGGGATAAAGTAGAAGCTGCAATGAAAGCTCTGAATGTAAACATACAAGACGTAAATGTAGTTCCTTACCATGCGATAAATAGGTCTTTTATTCCAATTTCATCCTACGCGCCCCCCAGCAGTGGCGGTGGCGGTAGTGGAGGATTTGGAGGCGGAGGCGGATTTGGTGGTGGCGGTGGCTTCGGTGGAGGCGGCGTTGGAGGTCGTTAAATCTATTAAAATAAAATTTTTTTATAATTAAGAAAATTAGAATATATTTAATAAAATGAAATAATAACTATTTTAGCTAAATAGATCATCTATTCCATATTTAGCCCAGTCGATGCTTCGCCCAAAGCTTTCTCCGCCGCCCACTCTTTTCCTTCTTGCGTCTCTCTCAAACGGTTGTAGTTCTATGTCTCCATCTGCAGCTCTTCCAGATATGAACGGTGATTTTACTCCAGTCATGATGAGCATTACTCTCATCGAATCTTTTAGACCTTCGTCAACTCTTGCACCCCAAATAATCTTTGCTTCAGGATCCATAATTGAGTTAACAATTTCTCCGACTCTGTTGGCCTCGTTTAAGGTCATATTGCTACCGCCTGAAACGTGAACAAGTGCACCTTTTGCATTCTTATAGTCAACATCCAATAGTTTGCAGGTCATTGCTTCGTGGACTGCTTCCTCAACTCTATTCTTCGTATTAGATTCACCGACTCCGATTACAGCAACTCCACCATCTTGCATGATTGTTCTTACATCAGCATAATCTAAGTTAACAAGACTTGGTTGTGTAATAGTCTCTGTGATTCCTTTAACCATCTCGGCAAGAACTTCGTCAGATACGCTAAATGCATAGTCAATTGGCATGTTCGGAACAAGTTGAAGTAGCTTATTGTTATCTAGTGTGATAACTGTATCTGCATATCGCCTAAAGGCTTCAAGTCCTTGAATTGCCTTTTCAAATCTGTGAGATCCTTCCATTCTAAAAGGTAAGGTTACTACCCCCACAACTAACGCGCCACATTCTTTAGCAACTTCAGCAACTACCGGGGCACTCCCCGTTCCTGTTCCGCCTCCCATACCTGCAGAGACGAAAACTAAATTTGCGTCTTTAAAAAGATCTTTTAATTTATGCCTATCCTCTTGAGCGGCTTCCCAGCCAATGCTAGGGTCTCCCCCTGCTCCAAGACCTTTTGTAAGCTCTTTTCCAATAACAAACTTTTTGTCAGCTTGAATATTTTCTAAGTGCTGCCTATCGGTATTCAAGGCAATTGTTTCGGCGCCCATTACTCCTCCGAGCATTGAAAGTCTATTTATTGTATTATTGCCTGCACCGCCACATCCTGCACATATTATCCTAGCGTGCCCAATGCCTTCTAATTCCGCTGCAGTTTCTTCAAAGTTATTAGTTTGAGTATATCTTGAAGCATTTTCCAAGATGCCTTTCATATAAAACCCCCAATTATATAAATTATTTTTTATTATTTACTTTATTTTTCCAGATATGCCTTCATTTCTAAGTGATCTAAACCCACCAAGTTCGTTCTTTAGCATGTCTCTGATCGCTGATCTTATGGCTTCACTCTTATTAGGGAAGTATCCATAATTAACCAACTCGTCCAACCCGTTCATATATGCTTCTGGTATTTGTACTGATATGAGTTTCATTAGTGTCCCTCTAGCATCTGTATAATACTTAGGAGATATATCTATATAAGAGTTTCGGTTATCCAGATATCTCTTATAACCTATCTGGGTATCTTCCTGATGTGTTTCTTGTATTATCCTTATACCCCCATAATATTATTCAGATATTATATGGACACTTCATATCTATTGTCTGGATACTTCAATAGTGGTATTGTAATATCGCTCACGGATTATCATTATGGATAATCATTGTCTTTCATGTGGGTTATCCAGTAAATACTAATTTTGTTAACTACTATATATAGTTTTCGGTTAATAATGATAAACAATACTTCTTTTAGATTTCCATAAAGTATTACCAATTATAAACTTTATTAACAATGCACAACGATAATTTTTTAAGAAAAGAGAAGATAGTATAATCATGTTACTGGTATTTGAATCCCAAATTCAAGATGCACAAAAACTAATTGAAATATTAAAGAAAAATGGGGCAGATGCTATTTTTGACGTAAGTAAAGTATATGGAGTCAATCATATAACTATGGCTTTGTACCAGACAACTCAAGCATTTAAGAATAAATCAAACTTTGCTGACGATTTTTCACTTGAGTATTTGATCAGACTATCTGGAGAAAAACAGATATCTAAAGCTTTAACGTTTGGTATAAAAAATGGATTTAATAAGATAGGAATTATATTGAATGAAGAAAAAAAAGAGAAGATTATCCAGATTTTAGGCCAGCCCGTTCCCCTCGGAAAATATGATAAAGATTTCATAATAGAGTATTTTGAAATAACGGATATCAATAATAGAATAGAAACTGAAAAAAAGATATTTGAAAAGATTGCATTACTTAACACAAAATATTAAATTAATGCCATATATTATTTAATATATTGGTATCCATTCGTTACTACTATTTTTTAACATAAAGGTTACGAAACTTGCAAAAATTACAATAAGTTTTTTAAATTGACTTTTGTTTTTATCACTGTGAACCCTGAAGAAATCATGGATATTCTTTTTGTTTTAATTAACGAGGTATCAGTCATGGTTACTGTAATAGCCGTGGTTGTGAGTTCCGTTAATCATTTTAAAGAAGTTGTTATAGATAAAAGATTTACATATAAGAATCAGATTGTTATGATACTCATATTTGGTTCTTTTTCAATATTTGGGAACTATTCAGGGATAGAACTTCCTTCTGGCGCTATAGCAAATATAAGGGATATAGGGCCATTAGTTGCAGGTTTAGTAGGTGGACCAGTTATTGGTCTTGGCGCAGGATTAATAGGTGGGATAAACAGATTCTATGGAGGTGGCTTTACAGCTCTTCCTTGTTCAGTCGCCACCATCTCGGCAGGTCTTATTGGCGGATTAATCTATCAATACAAAAAAAAGGAATTTATTGGGGCATACAAAGCCACAATTATTGCGGCTATAGTAGAGTTATATCACATGGGGATTACATTAATCCTTGCAAAACCTTTTGATTTGGCATTAGAAACTGTAAAAATAGTAATAATACCTATGACACTGTCAAATGCCTTAGGAGTTGCAATATTTTCCATAATAATTGCAGGCATAATTAAGGACAAAAAGAAAATAAAAGAACTTGAAGACGATATGAATATTGTCGCTTCAAAAGAAGAAGACAAAATATGAGTTTAATGGAACAAGGCGGGCCTGATGGGATTTGAACCCACGATCTCAGGGTCCGAAGCCCTGCGCCATATCCACTAGACCACAGGCCCCCTGTAGAATCTCTATATGAGAATTTATAAATATATTCGAAATCCTTAAATATTAATTAAAATAAACCAGTTTAGACTCTTTTAGGAGAGAAAAATAATGGGCAAAAGACGCAAAGTATCAAAACCTTTTAAGTATAAGCCGGTAAGTGTAAAGGATCTTTTAGTTGAGATGAAAGATATCTCTGAACTAATGGTCGACCTAGCCTATTCTTCAATCCTTTTCAAAAATAAGGAAATAGCAGAGGACGTTACCGAACTTGAGAGCAGGATGGATGAGCTAAATTATAGGATAAGAATAACAGCAATGCTAGCCGCTAGAAGCGTTGAAGATGCAGAGAGAATTTCAGCTGTTTTGCAATTTGCCTCTGCCTCCGAAAAAATATCAAATGCAGCTGGAGATTTGTCCAATATTATCTTAAGAGATATGAAAATACATCCAATCGTTTACGAGGCGCTTGAAGACGCTGAAGAACAAATAGAAAAATATGAAGTATCTCCTAAATCAAAACTATCGCACATGACATTAAAAAAGGCAGAACTGGGATCTAAAATAGGAACATATATAATCGCTGTAAAAAGAAAAGATTCCATCAAATATAACCCTTCTAAAGGATTTGTTATTAAAGATGGAGATATACTCATTGCAAGGGGCAGTAATACCGGTCTTGAAATATTAAAGAGTATATGTAGTGGCATAAAAACAAAGTGGTGATATAATGGAAACTGGTATGGCAGATATATTAACGCAGATGAAAAATAATTCAGAATTGATGGTTGCCCTATCATATACTGCCCTTCTATACAATAATAAATACATTGCAGAGGAAGTAATGGAACTTGAAGAGATTGTAGATAAACTGAACTATGAAATGGGTAGAAAAATACTTCAAAAGGCGTCTAAGGTCAGTAATCCTGAAGACCTACTAAGTCTGATTCATATAACTGAAGCAACTGAAGCTATTGCTGACGCAGCTTCTGAAATAGCCGATATTGTAACTAGGGGAATTGATGCTCACCCAATATTTAAAGAGGCAATGAAAGAAACTGATCAGATCATTGCTAGGGTAAAGATATGCTCAGGCTCCATTATTATAGATAAAACTTTCCAAGAAATAAAACTACAAAGTAAGACAGGCATATACATATTTCTCATAAAGAGAGATAAAGACTACATTTACTCCCCAAAGAAAAACTTCAAATTGAACGAAGGGGATATACTCTATGGTATTGGCATGGAAAGTGGTATAGAAAAATTACAAGAACTTGCTAACTGCAAGCTTCAGGCATAATTTTTAGTTTTAATTTCCCAGTTAATCTCATGAATAAGACAGTCAATCCGCCTGCTATAAACAGATAAACCATTAGAATTTCTAGGGATATAGAGCCTAGGATAAACTTAGCAGATTGATATAGGATAAATGAGAATACTGCTGTGAAAAATGTTAGTGCAAGTGTACTCATTACTTCCTTCTTATTTGTAGAGTAAGCTTCTAGAAATCTACCGAACATCGCTATTGCAAAAGCAACGTAAATGAGTTCGATTCTTGATAGAATTGTCGCAATTACTAAAGGTATACTTTGCCAAGTTGGAAATTGAAGGAGATAGTAATAACTCTGCCATACACCAATAATACCTAATAATACAGCAATTAGGTAAAAAACAAATCCTACCCTTTTTGGAGAAAACTCTTTCTTTAAGAAATTGTCAATCCCAAATCCCTTGAAGAACAGATAGATTCCTAGAATAAATAAAAATCCAAACCAACCTATCTGAGGTTTTCCCAATAAAAAAGCTGCGCCAAAAAGAAGGAAGGTTAGTCCAGGCGCCCCTAGTAAAAGCCCTGCAAGTTTTCGGTCTTCCATGACCTCCCTTATATATCTATGAAGAATAAAGTATGTTTCTTCAATTGTTTCACTTTGTTGTATAACTATCCTATCTATGGATATTATCTGCACCTTTGATTGAATGGCCGGTAAGATATTCTCATCTTCACGCCCATCTGTAACAAGAATTACACCTTTTACTTTTATTTTTTTAAGAACATGGTCAAGTTGATCGGATAGCACTATATCAGATTTTACACCAACATCTATATCACCGGTAAGGGCTACGACTTCACAAGGTGTGTCCTCTTTTTTCAATTTTCGAAAGACTTGGATTGCCCTAAAAAGAACATTTGTATCTGATTCTGTAGGATCGGCTATACCAAGTTCCATGGCTGCATTTAGGATGTTTTTTTCTCCTATAATCGGCCCTTGGATACCCGTTTTTACCCCCAGGTCATTATCTCTATCAACTGAGAGCACCAATATTTTCTTTTCAAACATCGGTTTCTACCATCTTCTTTTTGACTGAGTCTAACTTATCTTGCATAGAAGACTTCTTGTCTAATCTATAATCAATCTTTATGTTAGTTATAATTCTTTCTATTCCCATTTCAAATATTAAGTCATGCGAATAATCGATTAACTTGGATATCTCATTCCACTCACCTTCTACAATTGTACCCATAGGTGTGAGTTGATATTTTAATCCACTTTTTTCTATGTTTTTTATAACTACTGCGATATAACGACTAAGAGATGTTCCAACTCCAATAGGGACAAAAGATATTTCCGCTATCAAATATTTCCCCCAGCCTGGAGAATTTTAAGTTCGTCCAAGGTGAGTTTTTCTCCATTTTTAAATTTCTCTAAGATATCCTCACTTTTCTTTGATAGTTCTATTTTCTTTTCTTTTATCTTTTTCTCTTTTTCCTGTTTCTCAGTTTTTCTTGAATTAATTTCTAATCCTTTGATTTTAGCCCTTAGTTCTCTTATTTTGTCGTATAGTTCATCAACATATTTTTTCTTTTCAATATAGTTCTTGTGTGTTGTATCTGCTTCTTTTTTGATATCTTCAGAACTATTGAAATAGTATATCATACGCTCATGATATTTAGTGGATTCATCTGAAAGCTCTAGGACTTTTTTATGGTATTCCTCAGAATTTTTTTTCAACGTATCTAAATCTTTTCGAGAAAAGCGGGCTTCTTTGGAAAGAGCTTCATAATTTTTAGATTCTTTAAGGTCTTTTTTTAAGTCCTTTATGATGTCAACAAGTTGTCGTTCTTTATCCAGTGAAAGAACTTCAGTTTCGAGTTTCCATTCAATATTGTCAATCTTTTTTTCAATCTCTGAAGAGGAAGTAATATCCTTGTTCTTTGTAGCTTCTTTAATTTTATTCAAAGATTCATAAATTACTCTTAGTTTAGAGCTATTTTCTTCACGTAGTGCCTTATATTTTTTTGTTTCCTCGTTAGCTTTATCTCTAAGTTCCTTGTTTTCCTTGCCTTTCTTAATCAGATCAGAAACTTGAGCGTTCTTTTCATCTCTTTTTTGCTTTAAGGCCAAAAGCTCTTTTTTATATGATTCCGCCTCAGATTCCAAAGCCTTTAATTCTTGTGAAATTTTTATAATTTCATCGTCTACTGAACCTTCCAAAGACATACCTCAACTTGTAAATATTAGTATCATTTATAATTATTTTGGTTAAATCAGTTAAGAATATATATTTCATCCCATAATTAGACTTATGTCTCTTATTTTTGGGGCCGGTAAAATAGGATATGCCGTATCTTTAGTACTTAAAAAGAGAGGCAAAGAAGTAGTGGTCATAGATAAAAATATGCAGGCTTTGAGCAGGGCCGAAACTATTGGTTGTAAAACTTATCTATTTGATTTTACTAAATCATTTAACCTTATAGGGGTAAATATTTCAAAATTTAAAGAAATAATTATAACTACTTCAGACCATAAGACCAATATTGAAGCTTTGAAAATTTCAAGAGAGCTCAATAAAGAAGCTTTGATAATTGTTAACGCCCCTAGTTCAGAACATATCTCAGGAATTAAAAAATTAGGGGCAGATTTTGTTGTTACTCCAGATAGATCAATGGCACAAATAATAATAAACCAGCTTGAACTCTCAAATTATTGGAGAAATAAAGACATATTAAGAAAAATACTTGAGAAATCCAAGTCATTAGCAATTGTAATGCATGATAATCCTGACCCAGACGCAATGTCAAGCGCTTATGCCCTTAAAGCAATTGCAGAAAGTTTGAAGGTAAATGTAGATATATATTATGGTGGCGAAATTGGTCACGAAGGAAACAAATTGATGGTTGAACTTTTGAAATGGGATTTCAAGAAGATAGCCGAACATAAGAAATATGTCTTAAGAGAGTATGATAAAATTGCATTAATCGATATGCCAAATCTGTCTAATACGACTATATTCCCATCAGAAATAAAACCAGATATTATAATTGATCATCATTATACTGAAGAAGAAAAAATAAATGCAGAATTCATGGATATAAGGCCTAAAGTTGGTGCAACTGCCACTATTATGACTTCTTATTTGAGAGATTTTGGTATCGAAGTAAATGAGCAATTAGCCACAGGATTAATGTATGGGATTCTTGTTGATACTAATAACTTTAAACGAAATTTTGAGAAGGAAGATACCGAGGCCGTATATTATTTAAAACCCAAGATTAATAAAGAACTTTTGAATATTATTGAAAATCCCAATATTTCTCAAGATACTCTTGATGTTTTGTCTAAGGCGATAAATAACAAGAAGCTTTACGACAAATATGTCATTTCCAATGTTGGATATGTAGGTAATAAGGAATCATTGTCTCAATCTGCAGATCTATTATTGAAACTTGAAGGTATTACCGTATCCATAGTTATTGGGATAATTGAAGATTATGTATACGTATCTGCTAGGTCAAGGGACCAGATTATTGATATCAGCAAGATAATTACAAAGGCTTTTTCTAAAATGGGTTCTGCAGGAGGGCATATGAATTTTGCCGCTGCAAAGATATCTCTTGGGGCTTTTGGTTATAGTGAAGACAAGGATATTTTAGTAAAAATAGTAGGGGATACTATATCGGAGTACTTCTTTAAGACTTTAAAATTAAATAGTAAAGGTTCAATATAAATTGAACCATATCGAAATATATAAATATAGAGCATTATAAGTTTCTATTGGTGATGAAATGAAAAAATCCTTTATGATACTTGGTGCAATTGGGGTAATTGCAATCTTAATTTCAGGATTCTTTATAGGAACTTTTTTTTTAGGACCAAATATATACTCCAAGAGAGTTATTTACGATGAAGGTGTTGCTTACTCTCCAGGCTACGGTGGTGCCCCTCAGACCGATACCTATTCAAAAACTGTTTACCAGAGTTCTACGGAATCAAGTGAATTAAATTCAAATGATCGAAAAGTTGTCAAAAATGGGAATGCAAATATAGAAGTTGAAAACTTTGATTCTTCTATCTCAAAAATTAAAGAACTGGCCAATAAATACGAAGGATACGTAACAAACTCGAATATGTGGATTTCTGATTCAGAAACAAAAAGCGGTAATATTACAATAAAGATACCGGAAAAAAGATTTGAAGAGTTTAGCGATTCTTTAGTTCAAATTGGAAAGATTAAATCCAAAGAAACTTCGGGATACGATGTTACTGAAGAGTATATAGATTTGCAGGCAAGATTAAAAAACTTGAAAAATCAGGAAAAAAGGTACACAGAACTTCTAGATATGGCTAAGGATGTACAAGACGTTCTTGCAATTGAAGTCCAACTTGGGAGAATCAGAGGCGAGATAGAAAGTTATGAGGGAAGATTAAAATATCTCGATAATACAACAACTTTTGGTACATTTTATATAAATCTATATGAACCTGAAAAGATTGTCCATGAGTGGGGCATAAAGAACACATTTGATAGAGCCATAGATGCATTCATAGTTTCAGTTGCTGGAATAATAATATTGGGCGGATTCTTTATACCAATATTAATCCTTCTTGGAATAATATACGTAATAGCAAAATATATCAGGAAAAGAGTAAAAAAATAATATTTTATTTTATTTTTTTGGAATTGATTGTGGTACATACTGGGTATTTCTTTCGTTGCCTTTTAACGGAGGCTTACTCAAAGTATTTCTTTTCCTGCTAAGTCCCTCTATTATTGCAAATAATGCTATCAAACCTATTACAATCGCTATGAAAATATAGAACTCCATAATTTCACCTTGTCATTGGTTTAAAAAAAAGATATATAAAATTATTGGTTGGAGTTTTTATTTACGCAACCACAGCCACTAGATGATCCTCCATCTCTTCCGCCACCCGCAGAATTACTAGTACTTAGCCCCATTGATTCAGTGTCTAATGCAAATAACTTGGATATTTTAGTACTTACTGGACCTTTCCCATCATTTGTTCTAAACCAATATTCTATATCCCATTCTTTTGCCTTTGGCGCAAATTTGAAAAGTTCATCTTCAGACATAGGCAGGATATACAATATTCCATCCTTCGAATTGTTATCAGTTATATCTGCTTTAATCATTTCTCTTCTTGACCCATTTATAAAGACAAACATATATCTGGGTAGATCTCCATCAGCGTCTTTATATTCTACTTGAAATTTATAAGAAAATGTGTTATTCTTGAAAGTGTACAAAAGAACTCCGTTTTGAAGTTCTGGAGACGTATTTTCTGCGGCCAATATAGGGGAAACAAATAGAGATATCGCAAATATCAATGTTAATAAGACCATAATTATTTTATTCATTTTTTTACCTCCAATACTGCTTAAGATGAATTTTTAAAAAATATTTATATAAGCTTTTGTATTGGTATTCTATAGAAGTTTCAGATCCCCCACTATCCTATCAATTTCATCTTCTGGGGCTGGCCCTATACCCAAAACAGTGATTGTTCCAGGTGGGATTTCTGTTAATCCCGCATCTTTGATTAGTTCAGTTGTCAGGCCAACGCTTTTTGCCTCATTGAATACTTTAAGGAGTGAATCTAAATCATCAATCTTCAAAACAACTTTTTTTTGCCCTTCAGAAAACCATTCAGAAAAATATTTATTTTTGTTATTCTCTGATTTTATTGCACAACTTACTGCAGCATGAGCTACTTGAGCAGATAATTTTCCTTTTGATAATTTCAAATCATCTCTAACAACAATTGCCATTTTATATTTAAATTTGTCAAAAAGGCCAAACAATTAAACTCCCCTAAAAAAGTCTTTTATTATTAAAGTTTCATCTCTTTTTGGGCCATAAGAGATCATACAAATGGGTGTTTTAGTCTGCTCTTCAATATATTTGGTATATGCTTGAAGTTGTGTTGGCAAAGATTTCGCATCTTTTATCTTTTTCCAATCAAATTCTTCCCACCCATCAAATTCAGCGTAGAGAGGTTTACACTCCGATAGTATTTTCATATTTGACGGGAAATCGTGGATAATTTTCCCCTTATAATCGTAAGCGTAACAGATCTTAAGTTTTTTCATTTCGGTTAATACATCTATCTTAGTTATTGCAAGTCCTGAGAAATTATTCAAGAGGCAGGAATATTTAACTAAAACTAAATCAAGCCATCCACATCGTCTTGGTCTGCCAGTCGTTGTCCCAAATTCTTTTCCTTTTTCCCTTAAATATTCTCCTTCTTTATCGAGAAGTTCAGTTGGAAAAGGTCCTTCTCCCACCCTAGAAGTATATGCCTTCGTTATGCCTACAATTCTATCAATCTTTTTAGGAGATATTCCACTGCCCGTACATATACCTCCGGCATTTGTATTTGAGGAAGTAGTAAACGGATAAATGCCATGATCTATATCCAAATGTGTACCCTGCGCTCCTTCCATTAGTATATTCTTGCCTTGATCATAGGCATTATTTAAGAAAACGGAGGTATCTTTTATGTAGTCTTTTAAGTAAACCCTATAAGATACATATTCATTAAATATGGATTCAATATTAAGATTAACATCCTCACCAAATGCATCAAATATTTTCTGTTTAATTGGAACAATTAAATTAAGTTTATCTCTAAAGACTTCTAAATCTAATAAGTCAGAAAATCTAATCCCAAAACGAGATATTTTGTCAGAATAACAAGGGCCTATACCTTTTCTTGTTGTTCCAGCTGCAAGGGCTCCTTTCATTTTCTCTTCAATACCATCTAAGATTCTGTGGTAGGGCATTATTATATTTGCTCTGTCACTGATTGATATATCTGGATTGAATCCATCTTTTTTTAATTTTTCAATTTCTTCAATCAGTACTTTTGGATCAACTACTACCCCATTTCCAAGAACAAGGGATTTCTTGTGCACTGCCCCAGATGGCATTAGGTGAAACTTGTATGTTTTATCCCCAACTACTATTGTATGCCCGGCATTATTTCCACCTTGGAATCTAACTACGATGTCAGAATTTTCAGCATAAATATCAGTTACTTTTCCTTTTCCTTCGTCTCCCCATTGACTTCCTATTATTGCTAATAACAATTATCTCGCCTCGTGTTCGATATTAAATCCTTTTTTAATTATGATTGCCTTTTTCCAATTTTTATCCTCGTTTGGATAATCACTTCTATAATGAGCCCCTCTAGATTCTGTTCTTTCTAGAGCAGATATGGCTACAGCTTGGGCAACAAAAATAATATTTCTTAATTTGAAGTATTCCAAATAATTTTGTGTTGCGTTTATCTTTTCAAATTTATTTTTTATTTCAGAAAACTCCTTGATTGCAGTTGTTATCCCTTCTTTGTTTCTAATAATCCCAAGGTATCTCCACATGATCTCTTTTATTTCTTTAATCAGTTCTTTTTCTGAAGAACTTTCAATAAGTTTAGGTAATGATTCGATATACTTCTTGGTATCTATGTAGTCAAAATCATTTGCTAACGCAAATTCAGATGCATTTTTTCCTGCAATTTCCCCAAACACTAAAGTTTCAGCTAAAGCGTTGCCTGCAAGCCTATTGGCCCCATGCACGCCACCTGCAGTTTCTCCACAGGCATATAATCCTTTGACATTTGTTTCGCATTTATCATTTATTTTTAAACCACCCATGAAGAAATGACAGGAAGGCTTAACAAGAAGATTATCTTTAGTTAGATCAATCCCTTTAGTCAAGAAAAACTCTAATTCTTTTGAATATTTTGTTTTAAGAATGTCCTCAGGGACTTCTTTATAGGATATAAAAACTCCACCGTCGGTGCCTCTGCCTTCAAGGGCCTCGGTAAAAATAGCTCTTGACATTACATCTCGAGTAGTTTTTTCTAAAAGATTTGAATCATATTTTCCAATGAATCTTTCTCCTTTACTATTAAGAAGAACAGCACCATCAGTAAAGATGAATGGTAAAACTAGATAGGATTTAAGCGCTACAGTAGGAAAAAATTGTACATATTCCATATCTATCAAAGAAGCTCCAACATCTAATCCTAGGTAATACCCATCACCTTCAACATCGGAAGGATTTGTGGAGTTTCTATAGATATTTCCTGCCCCACCAGTTGCAATTATAATAGATTTAAATGAAATTTCCAAAAAATTTTTCCCGTCACATACTATTCCGGATACAACTCTACCGTTCTTTTCAAAGAGTTTGATTAAATGTTTTCCTTCCAAAAATTGTATATCGTTATTTTTAGCATATTCCATTAGTTTCAATGGGATTATTCTTCCGCACCCAGGGCCTGGTGGCTCTACTCTTACAGTTCGTGCAACTGAATTTCCACCGGATAGATTAAGGACAAAATTTCCATTTTCTTTTTTATATTGAATTCCGTAATCTTCAAGTGAAAGAATGGCGCTTTTTGTATTCTGAGAAAGAATTTTTGCTAATTTTTGGTCTGATACATTTGCTGAACCTTTCATTATGTCGCCATAATACAGATCAGAAGAATCATTTTCAGATAATGGCGCATTTAAAATTCCTTCAGAAATTGAACTGCATCCACCCTTTCCCACATATCCTTTGGTCAATATTATTACGTCTTTGACATATTTTTTAGATTCTATGGCGGCCCTTAGCCCTGCAAGCCCACCGCCAACTACTAAGACATCACAATTTATCTTTTCCATTTTATAATCCTACCTAAAACTAGCTCTTAAAGAAAGTCTTCTTGGTAGAGGTAAAGGTCTTGTTGGTTTTCCTTTAATAAGATCTAAGAAGCTAGCTTTGAATTCATTTACAGAAGTATTCTTCTGAGATGAATCTTCTCTAGATCTAATGTTAATTGTGGAATTCTTAATTTCCTCATCACCTATAACTATAATATATGGAACCCACTCTTTTTCAGCATCTCTTATTTTCTTACCAAGCCTCAAATCTCTATCATCTATATCGGTCCTTATTCCTGATTTTTCTAAATCTTCCAAGATTTTGAATGAGTATTCCAGTTGCTCTTCGCCTACAGGAAGAACTCTTACTTGGGTAGGAGATAACCACAATGGAAGCATTGGTTTCTTACCTTTCTTAGACTCTAAGTATGCTGTTTCAAGAAGTGCGTAAAGATTTCTCTCAATTGCACCTGAAATTGAAGCATGCAACATCAAAGGGTATTTTTCTTTTCCATCTTCGTCAAAATATTTGATTTCAAATCTTTCTGTATTTTCTATATCAATTTGAACAGTGGAAAGAGCTGAAGCTTTATTTAAGGAATCGACAAAATTAAACTCAAATTTCATCACGAAATAGAATGGCCTTTCATCCCACATTTCAACTAAAACTGGCCTATTGATTAATGACATAAGCCTTTCCACAAATTCTGTATTTTCGTCATAAAATGATTTTACAAATCTTATAGCAACTTCATAATTTAAATTAAGTCCTTCCATCCATTTCATCGATAATTTAAATTGCTCGATAAACTCATTCTTTGCACTGTCCATGGATGTAGCAAGAGTATGCATATCTGGCATAGTAAAAGCCCTTAATCTTCTTAAGCCTACTAGCTCGCCCCTTTGTTCTCTTCTGAAGCTGTAACGTGTTAATTCGTATAATCTAAGTGGAAGATCTTTGTAAGAAATTATCATGTCATGTTTCATGAGATATTGGCCAAAACATGCTGCAAATCTTAAGAAATAATCATCATTTCCCGATTTAACTATATATTGCCTTGCCGGAAATCTATTTAGGTACTTAGAAAGCATTGGATGAGTAATACTGTACATTATCGGTGTTTCTACTTCCATTCCCCCGTATTCTAGTATGCTATCGTTAACCCGAGTTTCTAATAACCTCTTAATTAGAACACCTTTTGGGTACCACCTCAAATTTCCAGGGTCTGAACCTTTTTCATAATCAACAAGCTCTAAATTTTTCATGTATTCAACATGCGGTGGAACCATATCGACTTTCCTAGAGTGAGTAACTTCATATTCTGCTAATTTTTTGAGGCTATCGTGATTTTTAAAATCAAACTTTTCTTGGGGTATAAGATTTAAGGAAGGATCAAGTATAAACCAGCTAGATTTAATTCTTTCCTCAGCTTTCAAAGCTTCAGATACGACCTCGGTGTCTTCTTGAGACTTAATACTCCTAGAAAGTTCAGATAGAGGATGGCCTTTACATGATACTTTAAAGGCTTTATAGTAACCAAAAGGTGCCCTTTTTACCTCATATTCTGTTTTTAATTTATTTTCTAGATCTTTCAATAATTTGATAGCTATTTCAGGAGATGCGAGATTATTGCTTAAATGCGCATATGGATACAGAAAAACTTTTTCTGATTTAACAGATTTTGATACTTCTGCAACTTCATTAAATGCTTTATCAATCACAGAATCATCGTCACCTTCTTCAACAGCAACGAAGACCGAAAGACAATCTTCCATTCTGCCTTTCTTTAAAGAATCTTCAATCTCCTCAGCTATTTTTGTCTTTGAAGTAATTTCATACTCTAAATAGTCACTATGTATTAAAAGAATCCGCATAGATTCACCATTAAAAAGATTATATTATAGAAGCAATCTTGATGTGTAACTTATATAACTTTCGGAATAGATTCCTTATTTTAGAAAGGTAAATCTTTAATAGTTACAATTCATATGTATTTTATGGAAGGAATTCTTGCGATAACTGGTGCAAGTGGAGTTATATACGGCATCAAATTGTTGGAAAATTTGAAAGGCAACGTGCATTTAATTGTAAGTGAAAGTGCAAAGAAAATAATTAAGGATGAAACAAAT
Source organism: Methanofastidiosum sp. (assembly GCA_035362715.1). NCBI lineage: Archaea > Methanobacteriati > Methanobacteriota > Candidatus Methanofastidiosia > Candidatus Methanofastidiosales > Candidatus Methanofastidiosaceae > Candidatus Methanofastidiosum > Methanofastidiosum sp. The sequence goes on along the minus strand of DAOSDU010000007.1, from coordinate 53,878 downwards.
TATGAGTCAGATAAATTAAATAAATATGCATACAAAGTATACAAAAATAGTGAAATGGAAGCGCCTGTTGCTTCGGGGAGCTACCCGTTTGATTATATGGTCATATGCCCCGCTACAATTTCAACTATTTCCAAGATAGCCGTAGGTATTCAAGATAATCTGATTACCAGAGCTGCAGCTGTATCTCTAAAAGAAAAAAGAAAATTGGTTATTGTTCCACGAGAAACACCCTTGACTTCAATAAATCTAAAAAACATGGCAACTCTATCTGACGAGGGTGCCGTTATACTACCTGCAATGCCAGCTTTCTACCATAAGCCCAAAAATATAGATGAAATTACAAATTTTGTAGTTGGAAGGATTTTAGATCAAGTTGGTGTAGAAAACAATTTATTCAAAAGATGGGGAACTTAGGAAAAATATAAATTATTTTAATTTTTTAAGTACAAGTTCAGCACAAATTTGAACAGGATCTATAGTTGGAGACAAAGGTGGGCTATAACAATTCTCGATTTTCGCCAAATCATTGATCTTAATACCTTTTTGAACAGCAAACCCTACTGCAAGTGTTCTAGCAAATATACCTTCTTCGCCTATAGCTTGGAATCCCAATATATCACCTTCAGTAGACGCTAGAATTTTGATAATTATATCTTTATATCCCGGATAATATTCTGCCCTAGACTTACCTTTGTATCTAGCCTTGACGTATTCTATCCCCATAGTAGATAAATTATCTTCTGTTAATCCAAATGCCCCAATTTTTAAATCGAAGAAATCCATTATTGTAAGATTAATTACGGGATTTAATTCTAAATTTCCCCCAACAGAATTTATTCCAGCAATTTTTCCACCCCTAACAGCATTTGTTCCTAGGCTTGAAGAAAATTGCTCACCTGTGAAAAAATATTTAACGCTTGCGCAATCCCCGCAAGCATATATGCCACCAATTGATGTTTGAAGTCTTGAATCTGTTTTTATTCCTTTTTGAATCTCAATTCCACAATCTTTAGCTAAATAAGTATTTGTTCTGGTTCCAGAAGCCATTATGATGATGTCTGCATCTATTAATTCATTGTCGGCAATCAAGCCTTGAACTTTATCCTCGCCAGCTATATTAATAACATTCTTATCGGTTATCAGATTTATACCTTTGCCCTTCAAATAATCTACAATTAATTCACTCATGTCCATATCGATCTGCTGTCTTAATGGCCTATTTTCGTTAGAAACAATAGTTACATCAAGCCCTCTATTCTTCAGAGCATACGCCATTTCTAAGGATATTCTGCCAGAAATGCACCCTTTACATGCTGCTTTGCACCCCCATCCGTATGCATATATAATTGCTTTTTTTGAAGCTTCTATTTTTTTAGATAGATTTATTGCATCATCTAGAGTTCTTATGAAATAGATACCTTCGGGATATTTATAGCCAATTTTATAATTGCAGGGGATAGCGCCAGTTGCCAGAATCAACGAATCATAGCTTATTTCAGAATTATCTTCAAGAATTACTTTTTTATCATTGGGATTTATTTTCTTAATTTCCTTTTGGAGCAAAAGTTTAATTTTTTGTTTTTCATAGAATTCTTTTGGAAATATTATAAGCTTATCAAAGTTTTCGATATCGCCAGATACCGCATATGGGAGGCCGCATAATGAATATTGGGGAAAATTTTGTTTTTCAATTAATGTAATTTCTGCATTTTTATCAAATTTCCTTGCTTCTAGCGCTGCTTCTGAACCTGCTGCGCCTCCCCCAACAATTACAAGTTTCATATAAATCGTCTCTAAATACAAAAATGGAGTATTATTTAAATATATTTTTAATACCCCAAGTATGGTACCTAATTAGATATAAAATATAAATAAAAAAATATTTAATAATTCATTAATGCAATTTGTCAAGTCTGTTTACTAAGTCATCTTTCATTAGGCAACTAATGGCGTCATCTACTGTTTGTTCCTCAGTGATTACAGCCATTATGTTATGTTTAACTAAGTCATTATATATTCCTTGCCCCATTCCATAACATATGACTAAATTACAGTCTTGTATGTTATTAATCATACTTGAATGGTCACAACTGCCACACTGCCCGTTACTTTTTCCAATATTTTGTCGGTATTCTTCTCTAATTATGGCGTTTTCTTTTATTTCAAAAACTCTGAACCCCAGAGTTCTACCAAAGTGATGAGATATAGTCACTTTGTCGTCAGTTGCTATGGCTACCTTCATAGATACACCTCTTTATGAATAATTATTCATAATATTTATAAATGTTTGCTCTTTAGAATATTAATAATTATCGATAAAGATTTAAGTAAAAAAGAAGAGAAAAGGCTGGTGTTTATTTGGAGATAGGAACATATTTCTTTAGAGATGATTTATTTTACTCTAAAACACATGAATGGATGAAAATTGAAGGCGATATATGTATTATCGGGATAGATGATTATTCTCAAAGGGAGATAGGAGAAATAGCTTATATCGAACTTCCTGCAATAGGTACTAATGTCAAACAATTTGGATTATTATGCCAAATCGAATCTGTTAAGACTGTGTTGGATATTTTTTCCCCTATGTCTGGAACAATAATAGAAACTAATAAAGAAATTGAAAATTCGCCCGATCTTTTGAATACTAAACCATACGATTCATGGATATGCAAGATTAAATCCTCAGACCTTGATGAAAAAATAAATTTAATGAACATAAATGAATACATAGAATTCATTAAAGAAGTAATAGATAAATAAAATTTAACTTATCTCCACACTGGATCTCTCCTAAAGATAAAATCTAAATATCCTTTGAATCTAACAAATGCATACAAAGGCCTATAGAAAATGATAATTATTGGAGAAATTAGAAAATAGGAAAGGTCCTTCTTCTCTTTTACAACTACTAAAGCAGTTAAAACGGATATTAATTCAAATATCATGTAAGAACAAAATATCATCAAAGAAACCCTAAAATAAAAAATAAGATACTCGAAGTATTTATCAAAAGTAAATAGAACAGGTAAAACTAACAATATGAATAAAATATTAACAAATCTAAGGCTTAAGAAAACAATATCCATTAATACCATATCTGGCGCTGCCACCATTCCTAAAAATCCAAAATGCTTTCTAAAGAAAAGGTCCCTATGCTTCCAAAGAGTTTCAATTTCCCCTCTTGACCACCTGACTCTTTGGCGATACCAGGTAGTTAATTTATCTGGGCATATTGTCCATGCTATGGCGTCTGGGGCAAAAAAGACTTTTGCCCTTTTCAATACCTTAAATGTTAAATCAAAGTCTTCAGTTACAGTATCATAGTCATAGTCTCCGACTGTACTAACAAAATTCATTCGAAATGCACCAAAGGCTCCCGGGACTATAAGTATTGTTCTAAAAAGTGACTGTATTCTTTTACCAATTTCCATTGACATCGTATACTCATAAGCTTGACAATTTGCAAGAATATTATTTCTATTTTCAACCTTAATATTTCCAGCAACTGCCATTACATCTTTATCTGAGAACGGTTTTACTATTTCAATTAGTGAATCTATCTCTAGTTTTGTATCTGCATCCACTACTATAACAATCTCGTGTTTTGCAATTAATAATCCATAATTTATTGCACCGCTTTTAGAGCCACTCTTTGTTTCTCTTTTAAAAAGTTTTATCTGGCCACGTCTTGCATAAGGTAAAGATTTGTAATATGACCTATCCGTTGAGCCGTCATCGATTATAATAATCTCCTTTATATCTGCCGGATAACTAGCCTCTATCAAAGAAAGAATACATTCTTCAATCTTTGATTCTTCGTTATGCATGGGTACAATTATGGAGATAGAAGGTAGAAATTTTAGTTCTGGTAGGGGATTTAGGATTTCTCTAATTCTCCCTAGTATAATGAAGATAGTTTTAACTATGCTTCGAGTACTATCAAGTAATATTAGAAATAAAGACATTTGGATACCCGTAATAAGTGAAAATCCAAAAAACTCAAAGTATTTTTCTATTATTTCTAATATCATCTATTTCACTAAGGCTGTGCATTTATGAAGGTAATTCCAATGATTCAAAAGCTTCAATAACAGAACTTGAATCATCAATCTCAATAGTGTTAATTTTTAAATCATTAAAAGTTTTTTTATAACTATTATCTATTTTAGGAACTGCAACAAAAAAAGCTTTAGCATAATTTATGTCTTTAGTTTTATTATAAAATGTTTTTATTTCATCTGAAAAAATACCTCGTGGGTCAATATAAATATCAAAAACCACAAAAGGATCTTCGTCTTTCAGGTCTCTAAAGGCACCCATATCAAATTTCTTTTCAATGCCCTTATGATTAAGTAGTATATTCCTCCTAACATCTAATCCTTTATCTCTCAATTCTTTTTCTATTTCGCTCAGAATACTTAGTCTCCTTATTAATTTCAATATTTTTGCTCTGTCGGGAACAATTTTCTCCTCTTCTTCCCAAATTGATTCATTTACTGTATAAAGTGTTTTACAACTGTTGCATCTTAGACTAATATTTGCTTCGCCATAAAAATCACTACATTTCTCACAGAATACCCAATTTCCAATTTTTCTATAATCTACCCCGAGTCTCCTTAATTCTTGGTTACATTTTGGACAAATAAGTTTGCCCTCTTTCATAAATTTATTGGAAAAATTAATAGTAGAGCAACTGTAATGTTCAATAATCTCTCCTTTTACTAAATTTTCAGATGTACACGAAGGACATTTTAAAACAATTTTATAGTCATATGATTGGCAATTTGGGCATTTGATAATTAGTGGAAGATTCTTCACTTTTTTTATTATGCCATAATTTGAAAGTACATCAATTCTTTCTTGACTGTATTTAATCGCTAAATCTTCTTCACTCTTTTCTACGACAGTATGGATTTCACAATCTTTTGGGGTAAAGGAAAATAGAGAACTAAAGAATTCGGGTCCACCTTCTGATTCATAAATTTTTTCCAAAGAAGTTAAATCTTGTCTTCTTTGAAGAACATTTTTTTCCTTTAATATGTCAATTACTTTTTCAGTTAGTTCTTTGTAGCCAAATGGTTTTTCAATGTATGCATTTACAGCAGCCCTGTTAATTGCATCTTTTACAACTTCTAAATCAGAATACCCAGTTATTAAAATTCTTAATATGGAAGGATACTGATCCTTTACCTTTGTCAAAAGATCTATTCCTGACATTCCAGGCAAGACGTTATCAGATATTATTAAATCAAAATTAGAGTTTTCTATTTTTTCCATTGCTTCTTCAGCATTTTGTGAACAAGTTACATTAAAATTGTAATGAGTGACTGACTCCAAAGTATCTTTTAACATTTCTAATATTTCAAGATTATCTTCAATCACCAAAATATCAAATTTATTAGAATAATTTCTCCCATTAACATTATTACTTGAAGATATTTCTTGGGTTGTATTCCTATTGATTTTTTTAGAATCGTTTTTAGGTGTGTATTCATCTAAATCTAAGGCATTATCTTTTTCATTTTTTTTAATAATTAAATTTTGTTTTAAGTGTATTCTAGGCCGTTTTCGATAGAAGCTTCTCATTAGGATTCCTTTAGCATATTTAGAGATAATAGTTTTTAAGCTTTCTTATTTAAATTAAGAATTATCTATAAAAATTAAAATATATTGAACTAATTGATATAAGAATTATTCTAAATATAAATTATGAAAATAAAAATGGAATTTAACATTTTGTATATCCACAACATTTGCAGCTTACACAACCTTCAGAGAATACTAATACTTCACCACATTCTGGACATTGCGCTGGCATTCCATTACTATTAGCTGTCCCGTTTGAGGTTACTACCAAATCTAGTCTTTCTTGTTTTGTGTTTAGTTCTTTCTTAATATACCTATCCAAAACTATAGCTATTGCATCGGCACAAGAATGAACTGGCATACCCTCGTCCCATGTAGGCATTGGACATCTGATATGTCTTAACTGCTCCAATATAGACTCAATTCCTATTCCAGATCTCAAGGCCAATGATATTAACCTTGCTATTGCTTCATTCTGACTTGCGGGACAACCTCCAGATTTACCCATTTGCATAAATATTTCGCAAAGCCCATATTCATCCTCGTTTATAGTAACATAAAGATTACCGCAACCAGTTCTTATCTTTTCAGTGAATCCTTTAGTTACTTTTGGTCTTGGCCTTGGGGCTTTTTGGATAGAAGTTTCTTTTTTATTAACTTTCCCAATATTCAAAACTTGTTCGTCTCTAGATCCATCCCTATATATAGTAGTTCCCTTGAGCCCACTTCTGTAAGCTAATAGATAAGCTTGCATGACATCCTTTTCAGTTGCACTTTTTGGAAAATTAATGGTTTTTGAAACTGCGTTATCGGTGTACTCTTGAAATGCCGCTTGAATTCTTATATGCCATTCTGGAACAATATCGTGAGCAGTTACAAATATTTTTTTAATGTCTTCAGGTATTTCTTCTATATTCTTTAAAGTACCTTCCCTTGCAATTCTCTTCATTAGCTCTTGATTGTAAATTCCTCGCTCATTGGATATTTCTGCAAAAACAGGATTAATCTCTAAAAGCTCATCTTTATCCATAACATTTCGGATGTAGGATATTGCGAATATAGGCTCTATTCCACTGGAGCTACCTGCTATGAGACTTATAGTACCAGTTGGTGCTATTGTAGTTACAGTGGCATTTCTAATTGGCATTTCTCTTCTGTCATGAAATACACTATTTTCAAAATTTGGAAAAGGTCCCCTCTTTGAAGCAAGTTCTCTTGAAGTTTCAGTAGCTTCTTCTTTAACGAACTTCATTACGATTTTTGCAAGATCGACTGCATCTTCTGAATTGTATGGTACCCCTAGTTTTAGAAGCATGTCTGCAAATCCCATGACTCCTAATCCTATTTTCCTGTTGCCTTTTGTCATGTCTTCAATTTGAGCCAAAGGATATCTATTAACATCAATAACATTATCTAGGAAATGGACAGACTTCTTTACAACTTCTCTTAAATGGTCAAAATCTATTTCATATCCTTTATTAGTTTTCTTTAAAAATTTTGAAAGATTTATAGAACCAAGATTACAAGATTCATAAGGGAGGAGAGGTTGTTCTCCGCAGGGGTTAGTACTTTCAATTTCACCTATAGCGGGAGTTGGATTCCCTCTGTTTAGCCTATCGATAAATACTATGCCGGGTTCTCCATTTTTCCAAGCCATATGCACTATTAGATTAAAAACTTCTTTTGCACTTAATTTACCGTCTACTTTCCCCGTTCTTGGATTTAAAAGTTCATAGTCTTTTCCATTTTCAAATGCTTCTATGAACTTATCTGTAATCGCCACGGATATATTAAAATTATTAAGTTTAGTATTCTCTTCTTTACATTTAATGAATTCTAGGATATCAGGGTGGTCCACCCTCAAAATTGCCATATTGGCCCCTCTTCTTGTTCCACCCTGTTTTATCGTTTCTGTAGCTGTGTCAAATACCGTCATAAAGGAAACTGGGCCACTTGATATACCTTTAGTTGTCAGGACTACATCATTTTTAGGTCTGAGTCTTGAGAATGAAAAGCCTGTTCCGCCACCACTTTTGTGGATCAAAGCTGTGTATTTTATTGCGTCAAAGATACTATCAATTGAATCTTCAACAGGCAAAACAAAACATGCCGATAATTGGCCAAGTTCTCTCCCGGCGTTCATCAATGTAGGTGAATTTGGAAGGAACTCAAAATTTGTCATCATTTCATAAAACTCTTTAGTTAATCCGTCAACATCTGCATTTTCGTCATAAAGTAAATCAGCTATTGCGATACTTTTTGATACTCTTAAAAAGAGATCATTTGGAGTTTCTATGACATTTCCTTCTTGATCCTTTTTTAGATATCTCCTTTCTAATACTTTTATCGCATTATCTGACAAATTTAATGGCTCTTCTGCATAATCAGTACTACCACCCTTATCATAATTATAACCCTCAGAAACTGCCATGCTAATATAAATCCCTCCAATTCATATGTTAGTCCAAACTATTTTATTGATTAATTTGTTAATTATAAATCTTTTGGTAAACGATTTTTAAAATTTGATATTGCAAAAATTATTTCTAATGTTCGATTTGAATGCTTGTTCTTATATCATTAATTATTTAAATAAATATTATTTTTTTATATTATGCATAAAACAGCAAGCATTGACATTGAAAAAGACATCATAAAAGAGAATTCAATGATAGCAAATGATAATAGTAAACTTCTAAAGAAATATGGAATTAAATCTTATAATGTAATGGGTGCGATAGGCTCTGGAAAAACTTCTCTAATAGAAATTGCCATTGATGCTTTAGTGAAAAAAGGAAAAAAAATTGGCATTATTGCAGGAGATGTAGTTGCTGAGTATGACTCTAATAGATTTAGAAAACACAAATGCCTTGTAATTCCATTAAATACTGGAAAGGAGTGCCATCTGGATGCACACTTGATATCCCATGAACTGGAAGATCTAGAGGAAAGAGGAATTCTCCAAGAACTCGATTATTTTATAATGGAAAATGTGGGAAATTTAATATGCCCTTCAGATTTTACACTTGGTGAAGACAAAAGAATTGTTATTGTCAGTGTAAGTGAGGGAGATGATATAGTATTGAAACACCCAATAATATTCAGGTTTTCAGATGTTTGTATAATCAATAAAATTGATATCGCCGAAGCTGTTGATGCAAGCCCCGAAAAAATGGAAAGGGATTGTCTTTCGCTTAATCCTAAAATAAAAATTATCAAAACATCTGTAAAGAAAAATATAGGAATATCAGAATGGTTAGATATATTCGAATAAGATACATTCATTAAGATATTAATAATTATTTATAGTCTTTCAAAAATTTTCGGGTATCTTCAGTATTCATCCAGCCCTCATCCAGTTGTTTTATGACATCATCGATCTTCTCAATCTGGACTAATAAGTTTTGTTTTATCTCTGGTTCATTTATTCTAACATGTGTGAAGGTGCTAAGTATTGCCAATGGATTCCGGATATGATCAATAAGATGAGCAAATTTTTCAATATTATTTTCTATTTGAACTAAAGCCTTTTTTCTTTCTGTAATATCCCTAAATGCAGTCACTGCCCCAATGATTTCGCCATTTTGTATAATAAACTTATTATTGGCTTCAGCCATAATTGTGCTGCCATTTTTGTGATTTAATTCTAGTTCTATTCTTTCGTCAGATTTATTGCTTATTCCTTGCCTATACATCTTAGCTAAAGTAGGGGTATATTTGACATCAAGAATCCCCACATCCGTGAAACTTTTCCCAATTAGTTCTTCTTTCTTGTAACCCAATTTTGTTTCAATTCTTTTATTAATGTCTAATATTTTTCCGTATTTATCGACATAAAGAATAATATCTCCAACGGTGTCCAGTATAATCTTATTCTTTCTCTCACTTTCAGTCATAATTTGAGTGGATGATTTTATTTTGTTAAATCCACGATTTATCAAATAAAAGACCAATAAGGAAGTCAATAATATAAATAATATATCTTTAAAAGTTTGGAAAAAAACCAACGTAGGAACGTCTTTTACACGCATAGCCAAAAATACGTCAGAGAATATAATCCATACGATTCCCATAACAAAATAAACACTGACAATAATAATTGGATTTTCAAGAGAAATTTTTTCATCTGGTTGGCCCATAATTAATACCTTTGGATTTTTACAGGATTGCCTTAATCATGATGAGATATATTATTTTATTAACTTATGGGTAAAGCTAAATCTAAAGCAAATGATAAAATAATAATTAATATAAAAAAATTAATCTATAAACTCAACACTTACTTCTTTTACATCCCATAAAGTTTCAATCTTTTCTTTGATCTCTTCTCTTATCGAATTGGCGAATTGATGATTGGAGGGCAGATCTATTGTAAGTAAAACTTTACCGTTGTTGATTTCTATTTTCTTAATAAGATTTGTTCTAACAACATCAAGACCTGTTAAAGGATTCATCACTTTCTTCAATCTATTGTTCACAATCTCTATTGTTGTAGGAACTTTCTCTGCGATAATTCCATGTTTTTCTTCATAGTTTTGGATTGCTGCCCTTAGTCCTTCAACAGCCAATACCGAGCAGTGCGCTTTTATTGTCGGTAATCCCCCTAAAGCATCTGCTGCCTGTTGCCAAGTAATTTTCTTTGCTTCCTCAAGAGTTTTTCCCTTGGCCATATCGGTAATAATCGAGCCTGTTGCAATATTGGATGCACAACCATAAGACTCAAATTTTATATCCTCAATAACCTTATTCATAGGATTTACTTTTATATAAACTGAAACCATGTCCCCGCATGCAGGGCTTCCTTCGGTTGCTTTGCCATCTGGATTTTCTATTTTACCTACGTTATGTGGATGACGAAAATGCTCCAACACTTTTTCACTATATGGAAATTTCATATCATTCCCTCCTTATCGATTCTTGCCCAACGGGCTAATTTTTCTAAGTTCCGTTACAACTTCAGATATATTATTCACAATCGAATCAACATCATCAATAGTATTGTATCTGCCAAATGTAAATCGAACAGAACCATGCGCCCTCTCGTGATCCCCACCGATGCCCATTATAACATGGCTTGCCTCAAGGGATTTACTGAAGCATGCAGAACCTGTACTGACCGAAAATCCTCTCATGTCAAGATGAAGCGTAATTGATTCTCCTTCTACATAGTGAAATGTAATATTCGCATTTTGAGGAATTCTTTTTTCTTTATGCCCATTCAAAGTTGTGTCTGGTATCTCAGATAATACTCTTTTAACGAGGTGATCTCTCATCTGCTCCATTTTCTTAGTCTCTTCAGGAGTTACTAGTTCAATAGCTTTTGCAAATCCTACCGCCCCAGGGATATTTTCTAATCCTGCACGCTTGTTAAATTCTTGAAATCCTCCGTCCATCCACTTTGAGAACGGAGTGTTCTTACGGATAAATAATGCTCCCGTCTCTTTAGGTCCATGGATAGTGTGAGCAGACAAAGTAACTAGATCAACTGGAATTTTCCTAACATCAATTGGAACTCTTGTGAAGGTATGTGTTGCATCTGTGTGAAAAAGCACACTTTTATTTTTACAAATGTTTGCTATTTTAGCAATGTCTTGCATTGTGCCAATCTCTTGATTGGCATGCTGAATTGATACTAGAATAGTGTCTTTTCTTATAGATTTTTCAAGCTGATCAAAGTCAATCAGCCCATATTGGTCAACATCAAGATAGGTAACTTCAAATCCCTGTTTTTCAAGACTCCTTGCACTATTAAGAACTGGAAAGTCTTCAATTTTTGATACAATTATGTGCTTGCCTTTTTTTTCTTTTAGTGCCATTGCAACTCCTTTTAAGGCCATATTACTAGATTCAGTGCTTCCTGAAGTGAAAATAATTTCTCCAAAATCAGCTCCAATATAATTGGCAATAAATCCTCTAGCCTCATCTAGAGATTCTCTAGCTTCAATGCCTAACGAATATCCAAATTCTGAAGTTGCAACTGCATATACTTCAAAGAAATATTTTTTCATAGATTCTAAAACTCTCTCGTCCAATCTTGTTGCGGCCGCATTATCAAGGTAAATATTTTTTTCCATTCTGATTCACCATATTAAATAAACAGCGTCATGCTTGATTCCATTGCTTCTTGAATATATGTCCCAACAGAACAGTAATCATTAATTAGGTCTTGTCTTAGATCTTCAGGCTTTACTCCCATTACCTCCATAGTCATATCACAAGCCAGTATTTTACCTCCAAGTTCTTTGAAGTCTGTTATCATTTTCTCTAAAGAAGCCACATTAGCTTTTTCCATTTTCTTCTTTATCATCATTTTACCTAATCCCAGCATGTGCATCTTTGAGAGTGGCCCTTTTTCAAGCCCGCCTTTCTTTAATCTCTGAAGTCCAAAAAAAGTGAAGTACAACGAAACTTCCATGCCCATTGAAAGTGCTCCATTTCCTATTATTAGTGCACTGTAAATTTTATCCATATCCCCGCTATGAACAATTATCGTGGCTTTATTCTTTTTTTGATTAGCTAATTCTTGCATATTTTTATCTTCCACGTATTGCCCTCCTCTTCAATGGATACAATCTTATACCCTAACGCCTTCACAGCCATGGGTATTTCCTTCTTAGACGCAGGATGTGTTCCCTCTATCTCGACTATATCTCCAACTGCTGCTTTTCGCAACGCTTTTCTACATTCAACTAGGGGTACAGGACAAGTTTGACCTTTAACATCAATTTTTATTTCCACCATTTCTTCAACTCCCTTGAGATTATAAGAATATTAATATACAACCTTCAATATATTTGATTTTTCAATGTTAAAAGCCTAACGGCAATAAATAATATACTTAAAAATTTTTATTACTTTTAAAAAAATATAGATTTTAAATATGAAAAATATTCAATATAAAATAGAAGAAATATATTAAATATTATCTAACTATTGCTTCTACAGGACATATGTGGGCGCATAATCCGCATCCAGTGCATACTGTTGGATTAATACTTGAGTGACCATCCTTAAATTCTAAAGCAGGGCACCCCGATAGCTTGATACATGCTTTGCATGCCCTGCATATAGATACTTCTACCCTATAGATGGGCCTCTTATCTATGCCCTTTAGGAGAACACATGGCCCTCTTGATACAATAGCATATACCTGTTCACTTTCAAGTGCTCTTTTTAGAGCATCTTCAATGCTTTTTACATCAGTTGCATTTACGACTTCGACTGGTATATCCATACCGGCAATCAGCTTCTCAATAGATACAGGGCTTGCAGGTTCTCCCATAGCAGTTAGCTGCGTTCCAGGATGAGGTTGATGACCAGTCATAGCGGTAGTTAAATTGTCAAGGATCACTGCTACAATCTTGGCATTGTTATATTTGGCATTGATTAATGGAGGTATTCCTGCATGGAAAAATGTAGAGTCCCCCAAAGTTGCAACAATTGGCTCATTTACAGATTTTGCAAGACCGCATGCTATCCCAAAACTTGAGCCCATGGCAATGCATGTATCAACTGTCTGGAGAGGTCTTGAGAATCCAAGAGTATAGCAACCGATATCCGAGGGGAATATGGCCTTCCCTCTAGTTACCTTTTTTATTGCATAAAACGTTGATCTGTGTGGACATCCAGCACATAATAATGGAGCCCTATTAGGAATAGTAATATTTTTAGGTTGTTCTTTAGATACATCAATCCTAAAAAATTTTGAAAGTATTTCAGTTACTAGATCCGTAGAATACTCACCAGTTCTTGAAAATATATTCTTCCCATACAGCTTCAAGTTCAATTGGTTCTCGGCCATTAATATTTTTACATCATTTTCGATAACTGGCTCAAGTTCTTCAACAATTACGACTTTTTCAAGATCTTTAATAAAGGATAATACTTTATTTTTTGCTAAAGGATGTGAAACTCCAATTTTTAATATTGGGGGGTTAATGCCTAAAATATTCAGAGATTCCATCAAATAATTAAAAGATGCTCCAATGACAATGATCCCAGTCTTTCCGTCCCCGGGGATAGCATAATTAAGATTAGAATTCTCAACAAATTCTCTAATTTTTTCCATTTTCTCTAAAAGCTTTTTATGTAATACCCTTGTGTGAGATGGAACGGTGACATACTTTGTAACATCCTTTGTGAATTTACCTTCTCTTTTTTGGATATTTATTTCTCCTAACTCTACATCTCCCCTTCCGTGACATACTCTAGTAGTTGGCCTTAAAATTACAGGTATAGAAAACAACTCAGATAGGTCATATGCAAATATTATCATATCCCTGCATTCCTGAGCAGAAGATGGATCTAAACATGGTACATTTGCAAATCTGGCATATATTCTATTATCCTGCTCATTCTGAGAAGAATGGCATTCTGGCTCATCAGCAGAAACAAGGACAAATCCTCCGTCAACACCTGTATAAGCTAAAGTCATAAACGAATCAGATGCAACATTAACTCCGACATGCTTCATTGTTACAAGGGCTCTTTTTCCCGCCCAAGATGCCCCGATTCCTACCTCGAGTGCAACCTTCTCATTAGTAGAAAATTCAACATAAACGCCGTACTGTTTGGCAAATCGTGCAGCAGTCTCAGGAATTTCTGTTGATGGTGTACCAGGATAGGCTGCAACAACTTCAACACCGGCTTCAAAAGCGCCTAAGGCAATTGCTTCATTGCCCATTAGAAGTTCTCTTTTCATGATTTATCAACGATGTAATCTTTTAAAAAACTTATTATCACAACTATAATATATAAGAAAAGTTATTTCTTATCAACAGTATATTAAAATATTTTTTGAATAAACTTAGTAAAATCATTTTAGTTAAACTTAATTAACTAGATCTAATTAATGAAAACTCTTAAAAATAAGAATCAGAGTTAATTGGTAATATGCTCCAGAAATTAGATGATACTAACAAACAAAATTCTAAGAGAATTGGAATTATAAGTTGTGAAGTATTTGAAGATGAACTTTTATTTGTTATAAAAGAACATCCCGAAATAGGTAAAATAATTATTGTAGATACAGAGTCTTCAAAGTATTTTGAGAACGTTATCAGAAGTAACTTTCCTTATGAAAAAATAAAGATAGCTAGGGAATTATTTGCCCCAAGATACCTCAAAAGAGAAGAAAAACTTGAATTAATAGTATATATGTTGCCACTATTTCTCCATTATAGCCCAGGAGAATTAAAAGAAGAAGTATTGAAAGCTTGTATAGAATTGCAGAAACATTCTGACTATCTTCTGCTTTATTATGGATTATGTGGCAATTCCATGAATAACCTAGAAGGTATGTTGAAAGATAATCGAGTAAGAATACCTTTTGATATTCTAAAGGATGAAAATAAAGAAATAGTTGATGACTGTGTATGTGCTCTTCTAGGTAGTAAATCCGAGTATTTAGAGATATTAACTAAAGAACCTGGTACATTTTTTTTGACTCCGGGGTATGCTAGTCATTGGGGACTTTTCAGTAAAAGAAAAATTGAAACTATAGGTGAAAACCGGCTAAAAGAAATCGGAGATAAATTGGGAATTGAAAAATTTGATGGCACTGAAATGACAAAAT
This sequence comes from Methanofastidiosum sp., assembly GCA_035362715.1. NCBI lineage: Archaea > Methanobacteriati > Methanobacteriota > Candidatus Methanofastidiosia > Candidatus Methanofastidiosales > Candidatus Methanofastidiosaceae > Candidatus Methanofastidiosum > Methanofastidiosum sp. The sequence continues at coordinate 38,715 of DAOSDU010000007.1, read as the reverse complement.
ATTTACTAAGAGAAGCGAATTATAATCAGATTGTTGCATTAGAATATGATTGTTCTAATTGTCCAGAATACAAAAATAAATGTGAAACAATATCTTCTGAAATAGATCTAAGACTGTCCTATAGAGAAGGTACTATTAGACTATTAAACGATAGTCTTGAAAGGACAATCTCAGAAATTTATGAGAAATAAACTTAGTAAAATCGTTTTAGTTTAACTTAACTAACTATAACTAGATTACTAATTATTAATCGCACAATAGAGCTCCAAGACCATCCCTACAAAAGACTTATAAACATTAGGATATCCTAATCAAGTGTTACTAATTCTAAATTAGTAACACGAGGGAATAAAATGCACATACCAGATGGATTTTTAGACATGAACATAGCACTGGTATACTATGTACTTACTGCTATAGTCGTTGGAATATGTATTTATAAAATAAAAAAAGATGGCATAAATGAAAAAAGAGTACCTATTGCGGGTTTAGTTGCCGCAGGTATATTTGCCGCACAAATGCTAAACTGGCCAATTCCTGGTGGAACTTCTGCACATTTTGTCGGTGGTGCTGTTGCAGCAATAATTTTAGGCCCGTTTTTAGGGTGTATAGCTATGACATCTGTTGTAGTAATCCAAGCATTAGTATTTGGAGACGGAGGTATTACTACTCTGGGAACTAACCTTTTTAGTATGGCAATCGTTGATGTATTCGTAGCTTACTATATATACAAATTTCTAAGCAAGAAAAATACCAAAATAGCCGCATTTGTTGCAGGTTGGATTGGAATAACATTAGGGGCAATCAATACTGGAATAGCTACTGGTCTATCTTCTACTTTCCAGTACTCAATAAATACTACAGTACCCATAATGGGAATATGGCACGGTGCCTTGGGAATAATAGAGGGTTTGATTACAGTTGCTGTTATCTCATATATTGAGAAAAATCGTAGCGATATCTTATATATTTCAGATGAGGCCCAGAATAAGGCTAGGGGTGAAAAAAGATGAACTTCAAAAATTTTGTTATAGAACATAAACAAGCATTACTAGTAATCTTAGTTGCCATAATACTATCTCCTCTATTTGCTTTAGCAGCTGATGCTGTAGGATATTCTGAGCCCTTGGAAAAGTCCGCAGAACATCTTGGGGCAGAAGAAAGTCCAATTTATGGCGGTATCCTGCCAGACTATTCGGTGCCTGGGATAGATTCACCCTTTGGTACCTTTTTAGCTGGCCTAGTAGGATCTATAGTAACTCTTATAATCATGCTAGGAGTTACCATGGCAATTAAAGGTCGAAGGAATTGAAATACGAGCCAGTAGAAGCACTTCTTAAAAGTGCTTCACAATACTTTGAAGTTTTCTTTATTCAAGAAAACGTAAAAAGCCCGATAAGATTAGTGGACACAAGGGTAGGATTGATAGGATTTTTAATTCTAGTTCTACTGAGTATCTCTACATTTTCACCAAATAAGCTATTTTTTATTTTTTTTAATTTACTTTTATTAATTGTAGTATCCCAGATCCCTCTTGGGCCTTATTTTAGGAGGGTAGGTTTAATGCCATTATTTATTTTTACAATTATGTTGCCACAAGTTTTCATATCTTCCTTCGAGTATGCAATTCTCTTTACCTTCCGGGTATGTCTTGCGGTATCATTTTTAATAATATTTACTTTGATAACTCCCTTTAAAGAAATACTCACATCACTAAGATATTATAAAATACCGGAGATATTAGTTCTCACTTTATCTTTTACATATAGTTATACATATCTAGTATTTAATGAACTATACAGAATTTTAATTGCAAGAGAGAGTAGAAGGTTCAATAACAAAAGCTACAGAAAAATCTGGAATGAAGGGGGAGAACTATTAGGCATGTTTTTTATTAAAGTATATGAGCGAGGGGAGAATATACATCTTGCAAGAATATCAAGAGGATACAGCAATATGCCATATCCAGTTAAATTTGTTAAATTTAGACTTATACCCAATATAATTTTCACGGCTTTCATTGTATTGGTAACATTAGGGTGGATGATAATTTGAATATTATTGAAGCAAAAAATATTGAATACGCTTATCCCGATAAAACTGTGGGGATCAAAAATTTTAGCCTAACTATTGAAGAATCTGAAAGAGTTGTCTTGTTGGGTTCAAATGGATGTGGAAAATCTACTTTACTAAAGTTATTTGCAGGTCTTATTAAGCCTACATCAGGAGATATCAAGATTTTTGAAAAAGATATCACTAGAGACAATTATCTTTATTTTAGAAAAAACATAGGATTTCTTTTTCAAAACCCAGATGATTTTTTATTTAATCCAACTGTGGAAGATGAGTTGCTATATACCCCAATGCAATTGGGAATCTCAAATAAAAAAGCCAAAACGCTAATTTCTGAGAATGCTAGTTACTTTGGAATAAAAAAATTATACGAAAAGCCCCCGTTTAGACTCAGTGGCGGAGAAAAAAAGAGAGTAGCACTTGCATGCGTCCTCCAATTAAAACCAAAATTACTGATATTAGATGAACCTACATCAAATATTGACGGAAAGACCCGAAAAAGAATATTGGAGTTTTTAGATCAATACAAAGGCACCATGATAGTATCAACACATGAAATTGATTTTGTAAGGAAAATTTCAAATAAGGTAGTTTTGCTTTCTCCCAAGAAAGAAGTGTTAAAAGTTGGGGGGATTGAACTACTGGAAGATACTAAATATTTAGAAGCGGCCGAAATAATCTAAAATTATTTATTTTTTCCGCAATAATTAAATATAATGAATATATAATACATACATGGGTTCTTTTTCTCTTCAAGAAAAAATAATCAATATCCTAAAATTAGGCAGATTTTTCTTTGTTATGGGTGGATTCTTCCTTTTTTCAGTTGGAGCTTTATTTGCAGTTTTGACTGGGGCCGAACTAGAAATAAATAAATTTTTGCTTGGATATTTGATTCTTTTTCTAGGTCATTTATCTGTATCATATAGTAACGACTACTTTGATTTTGAAGCAGATAAATTAGGCGAGAAAACAACTGTGAGTGGTGGCAGTGGCATATTGCAGATGGATCCATCTCTAAGGCAATCTTCCAAATTGATAGCAATATCATTAATTTTTATTTCAATTCTACTTGGATTTATTTTCACCGTAAACTACAACTATCATTTGATATTTTTGGGTTATGTTATTTTTGGGAATCTCCTTGGTTGGTTTTACACCGCCCCGCCCATCAGATTGTCTTATAGGGGATTAGGTGAGATATCCACGATGATTGCAATAGGCTTTGTAGTTCCCGGGATGGGCTATTACGTGATGAAAGGCCTGATCGATACTAATTACTTGCTATTCACTATTCCACTTCTCATGTATGGAATTTATTTTATTTTGAGTGTAGAGATACCCGATATGGAAACAGACGCTTTAAGTGGAAAGAAAAGTTTTGTGACAAAAAATGGAAGGAAGTTAAGCCTAAAAATTATATTTTTGGCAGCCCTATTTGCAACTATGATGTATATAATGTTTCAAATGACAAATTTGTTTGAATTAAATTTAAATTTCTTTGTTGTATCTGTTCTATCATTGATTCCTCTTCTATTAAGCACGTTAGCATTGAATAAAGATTCGAGAGTAAAATCTGTAAAAATAGCTTTCAACAACTTAAATGCATTAATACTTTTTGCCGTTTTGACAAATTTATATTTCTTAATAATAACGATGAGATAATCAAATCAACTCTTCCTTGTCTTCCCCATAAAGGTAACTTAACATTTCTCGACTTTTCAAGAATTTTTTTACTTCTTCTGATTCATTCCAACCTTCGTCAAGTCTTAGAATTATTTCATTTATCCGATCTATCTGCTTTAGTATATCTTGTGATTTTTTAGTGTCCTGAATCTTTAATTCTGCTATACCACTAATTATTGCCAGAGGATTCCTTATTTGGTCTACACTAGTTGCAAAATAATGAATATTTTTCTCTATTTGTCCTAGTGCAATTTTAAGCTCTGTTATATCGCTACCTATTGATAAAATAGATTCAATTTCTCCTTTTGAATTTCTTACAATTTTATCTGTCCAGTATATCCAAACTCGCTCTCCATTTTTCTTTATATTTTCATTTAAATTAGATCTGAATTTATCTTCATTCTTAAGAATCTGAGATGCCAAGTTTCTCATATCATTCCCATTTGAATCAAATTCAGGTAAAACCGTTCCTAGGATATTTTTCCCATTAATCTCTTTTTCAGAATAACCAAAAAATCTTAATCCAAAGTTATTCAATGATAAAATATTCCCGTTCTTATCAAAATTCAATATGATGCTGTTTGCATTTTCAATTAAATCGTGATAGTTCTCTTCACTTAGTTTTAATGCTTCTTCAGTTTTTAACAAGTTAGGGATAGACCAATGAAGTATTTCAGCCACAAATATTGCCATTAAGGTTACAGCAACTAAAGTTCCAACCGAGTTTAAAAGAAAAGTTTGTTTTATGGATAAATAGGTTGTATTTGAAATATTATAAACTAGTAGCAGAGAAATTAAATCTGTAATTAATATCATAGAATAGTAAATTTTTCTTGAATAAAATGGTGAAACAAAAAGTATTATTACTACCGTCAGAATCATGAATTGAACAGGGATTTTTAATAGGGATATTATTAGAGCGGATATAATTATATATGATATAAAAAACAAATACAACCTAGAGGCGCTTAGATTCTTTAAATATAGATTCATAGAATTATTTATTATTCCGTCCTCATTAATCAAATTCTTTTTAGGATTATCCATTTATTCACGCTTGTCACTTAACATGCGTAATTCGAAGGTCGATTATAAAAAGATTGAGGTAAAAAATAAAATTAATTAACCTTAACTTCTTTTGAGAATTCCCATAGGCCGTGGATGTTACATAGTGAAACTGCAAATAGGGTTCCAGATTTTGCAATTTTTATAGATGTTTTTACTTCATGATTTGTGTAGACTGGACCTGTATTCGGCCCTTGTGTACTCTCGCCATGCGCAGTGAACTCATAGTTTCCGACTTGATATAAAGATTTTTCACCTTCGGGCTGATAGTAAAGCATTATCCACCTGATATGGTGTTCAGTTGTATTTGGGTGAGCTATATCTTTACCGATGGCAACTTTAACTTCAAATGCCTCATTTGCTTTTACAGAATCGGGGCAGTCTATAACTGGTACATGCTTTTCTTTTTTCCAATCTGCTTCCTGAATCTTTTCTCCGATTTTAACCATCTATGTCACCTACTCTTGCAAAATCATTGGTTCTCCACAGCAGATTAGTTCTCCGCCGCCGGCTTCCAATACTTCCACAACATTTCCACAAATTTCACATTTGTAGATTTCCCCAACTTCTTTTACATTTACCATTTTTTAACCTCCTGTTTAAAATAACGATTATTTTTCTTTCTCATCTGCAGACTTTTCCATTTTTTCAGCCATGCTTTTGAGGCGTTTGTCAACCATTCCATAAATTGTATTTTCTGGATACTTACCGTCTGGTCCTTTTTCTCCAGCTTTGATTCCTGTTAGTATTTCAATTCCTTCCTTGATATTATCAACTGAGTATATATGGAATTTTCCGTCTTTTACAGCTTCGACGACCTCTTCTTTAAGCATTAAATTTTGGACATTGCTTCTTGGAATCAAAACACTTTGTTTTCCATTAAGTCCTTTGGCCTTGCAAATTTCATAGAAACCTTCAATCTTGTAGTTAACGCCTCCGATTGCCTGCACCTCTCCTTTCTGATTAACGGACCCTGTGACCGCAAAGTATTGTTTTATTGGAACTTCAGATAGAGCAGATAATATTGCATAAAGCTCTGTGCTTGATGCGCTATCCCCATCAACACCTTCATAGTTTTGTTCGAATACGAGTCTTGCAGTGAGATTTAATGGTTTATCTTGTGCAAAGTTTTCTGCCAAATAACCGCCTAATATCATTACTCCTTTCGAATGAATATTTCCTCCCATCTTAGCTTCACGTTCAATATCTATAATTCCCCCGCGGCCAATATTTACAGTGGCGGTAACTCTAGATGGCCTTCCAAATGCATAATCCCCTAGACTTAATACCGCAAGACCGTTTATTTGACCAACTGCTTCTCCTTCAGTTTCAATAAGATAAAATCCTCGTGTTACCATTTCATTTAATCTTTCTTGAATAAGATTTGAACGATAATTTTTTTCTTCGACAGCTTTTACTATGTGAAGGTCTTTTATTAAATTATTTTTGTCTTGTTTAGCGTAGAAGTTTGCTTCACGTATAATATCCGCTATATCTGCAAATCTTGTAGATAATTTCTCTTGGTCATCGGCCAATCTTGCACCATACTCGATAACTTTCCCTATTGCTGAAGAATCAAGGTGCAATAAGTTTTCTTTTGAGCAAAGCGAGCATATGAATGAAACATAGTTTTTAACATTGCCATCGTTAAAATCCATATTAATATCAAATTCTGCCTTGACTTTGAAGAGCTCTTTAAAATCCGGATCAAGTGAAAAAAGAGTCTGATATATCATTGGATTGCCAATAATAACGACTTTAGTGTTTAATGGTATAGGGGCAGGCCTTAACCCTTTTGTTGTGATAAACCCAAGTCGCTCTCCAGCCTCCTCAACTATGGCTTCCTCACTGCTTAATGCCCTTTTTAAACCATCATATGAAAAAAGATTCTTTACCAATTCTTCAGCGGGTATTACAAGGTATCCACCATTTGCCTTATGTATTGACCCTCCCCTTACCATGGTAAAATCAGTAGTGAGCATCCCGAACTGTGCTTCTTTCTCTATTCTTCCAAAGAGATTTTGGTATGTTGGATTAAGCTCCACGACTACTGGTCTTCCCATCAGTGTTGAGTTATCTGTGAATAGATTGACCGCATATTTCCTAAATGGCAATTCCTCTGCCCATGGCGCTTGAACCGGAGCTTGCGGAATATTTGGCTTATAGAATAAGGCTAAATTTTCTAATATATCTTCCTGTACTTCTTTTAAATAGTTTATAATATCTGGATAATCAGAATATTTTTTATTCAAATCGTCTACCAAATGACCCATTGTAAAAAGAGCTACTTCTTTATTTAATTCTTTTATTTCTTCAAATGTTTTACTGTCCAACTCTTTTAGCTGTCTAAACACTAATCTTAATTCTGAGTTTAATTTATCCCTCTTTTTTTGTATATCGTCCTTTGTTTCAGGATTTAGAGCTATAAATTCCTCCTCGGTCATTGGCCTGCCACTGACAATAGGAACAAAAATGAATCCCATTGGGGTGCTTTGAACAATTAATTCTTCTTTCTCTGCTTTTCTATTCAGTTCGGAAAAGATTTTGTTTCGTTCAGCATCAATTTTCTGGATAGTGGCCTCTCTCTTTAAAGCAAAATCTTCACTTTCAAAGGCTTTTGGAAGATTAATCTTAGCTTCATTTAGGAAATTGGACATATCTTTGTGAAAGACCCTTCCTTGGCCTGCTTTTAATTCAATGACTTTAGGTTCGTATGGTTCCAAGAAATTATTAACATAACACCAGTCAGAAGGTACGGTTTGGTCTTCAGCAAGTTTATCCAAAAAACTCTTTACTGCCGTCATTTTTCCAGTCCCTGGAAAACCTGCAACAAAAATATTAAATCCTTTCTCTTTTATCTCTAGTCCGAATTTCAGCGCTTTTAATGCTCTTTCCTGACCCACTATATCCTCTAAAGGAGATACTTCTTGACTACTTTTACATTTTAATTTATTCTTATCAAATGTTCTTCTTATCATATCTGAAGATAATTCTTTTGTCATAAAATCACTTTAATGTTTCTTATATACTATTATTTTTAGTTCTAAAAAGGTTTTCTATTTAAAAAAAAGATTTTTGTTAAATAATCTAATTTATTAAAAGTTTTATTTCAATTTTTATAAGAAAAGATGAAATAAGACTAGTATGTTGGCTTAGACGGTCAAAAATCATATTACAACACTATATTTTTATATAAGTTGTTAGTATATATTCTGGCGATATTATGGATTTTTTAGATGTTATTATGTCAAGAAGGAGCATTAGAAAATACAAAAAAGATAAGGTGCCTGAAAGCCATGTAATAAAAATCCTAGAAGCTGCTATGAATGCACCTTCAAGAAAAAATGAGAGGCCTTGGCATTTTGTATTAATAGACAATAGAAAAATATTGGATAAAATCCCTTCTTTCCATCCAAACTCAAAGATGCTCTATGAAGCACCAATGGCCATCCTAGTTACTGGTGACTTAAATATTACAAAAGATATTTTTATTACGATTGATTGTTCTGCGGCAACTGAAAATATCCTTTTAGCCGCCCATTCACTGGGACTTGGGGCATGCTGGCTTGGAGTTTATCCTGACGAAGAGAGGGTAAAAGGCATGAAAGAAATACTTAATTTGCCCGAGAACATATTTCCCGTATCACTAATTTCAATTGGTTATCCTGACGAAGGAAAGCCACAATTAAAAAGATTTGAAGAGAATAGAATCCATTATAATAAATGGTAAGTAAATAAATTCAAAAATAAAGGAGTATGATCTCCTTTATTCGTCATCTGATGTATTTGTGGTGTAGATTCTTGGTACTGATGGTTCGTACTTTTTTTGTGTTCTTGTTAGTGGCTGAACGTCGTATGAATACCATCCTGATGTGCCTCTTTCATTAGCAAAGTCATAAGTTCCAAAGTGCTGCTGTAATTGAGGAGAGGTCAATCTTAGATCTCCCATTGGGGTTAATATTGAATGTACTAGCTTATTACCGTTTAAATCCATCGAACCTTTTCTTAAGTTGTTAAGGAAATTCTTAGCAACAATTTTTGATACTGCTGATGTCGTGTTACTTGGACATACAGTATTACTATTCTGTTCGTCCGTTGAACACGTTTCTCCTAGTATAGGGGCGATTGAGGCCATTAAAAGTCCCATCACCAATATAGCAGTTATTTTTTTCATATCTATCACCTCTAGTGCATATCAATACTAACACCAATACTATATAAAGCTTTCGATATTGATAAAAATAAATAACAATATTGATAAACAATAATTACATAAAATTAATAATCAATGATTAATCAAGAGTGTTAGAAAAGATAAATAAATTGAGCCAAGAAATTAATCCAAGGCTCCGTCTCTTTTTAGAACTTCTTCTAGGAATCTTCCAGTATGACTCTTTGGAGATTTTATTACTTCTTCGGGCGTACCTTCGACTAAAATTTCTCCGCCTCTTTGACCCCCTTCGGGACCAAGGTCAATTATATAATCGGCAGTTTTGATTACATCCATGTTGTGCTCAATAACGAGAACTGTATTGCCATTTTCTCTCAGACGCAGAAGAACATCAAGTAGTTTTTTAACATCGTGGAAATGGAGTCCAGTTGTGGGTTCGTCCAATATGTAAAGAGTTTTTCCTGTAGCTTTCTTGGACAATTCTTTTGACAATTTGACTCTTTGTGCTTCTCCTCCAGAAAGAGTAGTTGCAGGCTGTCCAACTTTAATGTAGGATAGGCCCACATCATAAAGGGTCTGGAGTTTATTTCGTATGGTTGGTATATTTTCAAAAAAGTGCAAGGCTTCTTCGACTGTCATGTCCAAAACTTCAGAAATTGATTTTCCCTTATATTTGACGGTTAAAGTTTCTCTGTTGTACCTCTCACCTTTGCACTCTTCACATTTAACATAAACGTCAGGCAGAAAATGCATTTCAATCTTAATTAGTCCGTCCCCTCTACAATTTTCACATCTTCCTCCTTTCACGTTAAAAGAGAATCTGCCTTTCTTAAATCCCCTCCTCTTTGATTCGGGAAGTTCAGAGAAAAGCTCCCTTATGGGGGTAAATAAACCAGTATATGTTGCAGGATTTGACCTAGGGCTTCTCCCTATCGGACTTTGATCTATAATAATCACTTTATCAATATTTTCAATTCCCAAAATTTCATCATGATCCCCTGGATTATCTACGGCCCTATAAAATTTCTTTGCCAGGTCCTTGTACAATATTTCATTAATCAAAGTACTTTTTCCACTGCCTGAAACTCCAGTGACACATACAAACAAACCAAGAGGAATTTTTACATCGATGTTCTTTAGATTAAATTGTCTTGCCCCTTTAATTGTGATAAACGTATCACTTTGTTTTCTAATTTTAGGAACGTCAATTTTAAGTTTTCGCGATAAATATTTCCCGGTAAGTGACTCTGGATTTTGCTTAACTTCTTCTGGAGACCCAACTGCAACAACTTCCCCTCCATGGACGCCCGCTCCTGGCCCTATATCTACAAGATAATCTGAAGAGAGCATCATCTCTTCATCATGTTCAATGACAATTACTGTGTTTCCAATATCCCTTAATCTTTTCAACATGACAATCAATTTTGCATTGTCTCTTTGATGAAGGCCTATACTTGGCTCATCTAATATATAAAGAACGCCTACAAGCTGGGATCCTATCTGGGTTGCAAGTCTAATTCTTTGAGATTCTCCTCCTGAAAGAGTTCCAGCTCTTCTATCTAAAGTAAGGTAATCAAGTCCCACGCTTAAAAGAAATCCTAATCTAGCCTTTATTTCCTTTAATATCTGTTTTGAAATAATTTTCTCTTTTTCATTTAAGTTTTGCTCAAGATCAATAAAAAATTTATAACAACTGCTAATTTGAAGTTCAGTTACATCAATTATCGAACTTCCTTGGATCTTAACATATAAGGCTTCAGATTTCAATCGTTTACCCTTACATACTTCACATGGTTTTAATCGGATGTATTTCTCAAATTGTTCCTTCCTATATTCAGAATCAGTTTCTCGGTATACTCTCTCAAGCCAAGGGATTATACCTTCGTATGTTCCTTCATATGTCCAATAGGATGGCGTATTTCGAGAACGATAATTATACCTTACTTTGTCAGTTGTTCCGTATAATAAAATATCAAGATGCTTTTGTGACAAATTTTTAACAGGCACGTCGAGTCTGAAATTGAACTTTTTAGAAATGGCCTCCAGAGTCTGTCTCCTAAATCCTTCTAGTTTAGTATTCCATACATCAACCGCACCCTCCACAAGAGATAAATCTTTGTTTGGGATAATAAGATCGGGGTCAAACTCTTGCTTAAATCCAAGTCCATGACATGAAGGGCATGCCCCATATGGGCTATTAAATGAAAACATCCTAGGAGTTATTTCTTCTAAACTAATACCGCAATCAGTACATGCAAAGTGTTCAGAAAATGTTTTTCTTTCATCATTAATGTCCACGAATAATATTCCTTCGCCCTTTTTCAATGCAAGTTCAATATCTTCATAAAGCCTTGGAGATATTCCGTCTTTCAGAACAAGTCTATCTATTATTATATTGATATCGTGTTTTTTGTACCTCTCAAGCCTTATTTCTACATTTAATTCTTTGATTTCCCCATCTATTTCTGCCCTTGCAAAACCTTCTTCATTTATTTCCTTAAGTAAAGTTGAATATTCTCCTTTTCTGCCACGTACCACGGGAGCCAAGACAGTTACTTTTGAACCTTCGGGAAAAGATAGAACCTGATCAGTAATCTCTGTTACTGTTTGTTGTTTTATCTGCTTGCCGCAACGTGAACAATAAGGGATCCCTATCCTTGCGTAAAGAAGTCTTAAATAATCGTAAATTTCCGTGACTGTACCGACTGTGGATCTTGGATTTTTAGAAGTTGTTTTTTGTTCAATTGAAATTGCGGGGGATAGTCCTTCGATGTATTCGACGTCAGGTTTTTCCATTAGCCCTAAGAATTGCCTTGCATATGCGGAAAGTGATTCAACATAACGCCTCTGACCTTCTGCATAAATTGTATCAAACGCAAGAGAAGATTTACCAGAACCTGAAACCCCTGTTACAACGATAAGCTTATCTCTAGGAAATTGAACATCTATGTTTTTAAGATTGTGTTCTGAAGCGCCTTTTACAGTAATGAAGTCGGTACCCATGGAAATTGTTGGAGATGCTTTACTTAAAAACTTCTTTGTTAGAAGTTATTTTTTAATTCTCAAAAAAAGCGATAAAGTAAAGGTTTTTAGTTAAATCTAATTTGGATTAGTTTGAAAGTATTTTTATGAAAAGAGAAGTACTCCAAATTCAATATATTATCCAAAAAAAGCATTATACCCTAAATAAGAGAATATAACTCCCACAATAAATCCACCTACAACTTGAGCCTCTGTATGTCCAAGCAATTCCTTTAATTCTTCATCAACTACCTTTCCCATACGAAGTTTTTTCATCATTTGATTTATTACCTTCGCCTGTTGACCTGTTTCCCACCTTATACCTGTCGCATCCTTCATCACTACAAATGCAAAGACTAGAGAAACCCAAAATACAGTAGACATTCCTTCATGCATAAAAATTGCTGTTGACAACCCAATAACTGTTGCCGTGTGAGAACTTGGCATTCCTCCATCTTGTATGGCAACTTGTATGGATAAATGTTTCTTTTTGATAGACTCATGAATTATTTTTCCAACAACAGATGCCAAATAAGCAATCAAAGTTGGGAGGATAATCGGATTGTAAAAAAAACTAACTATAGCTGTTGTTAAACTCACAATAACCTAATTTCATTAAACGTTTAAATAGTTTTTGAAATTAAAAAAATTATATTATTTTGCTTCTTTGCTAATAAGACATAAAATACCACCTATGAGCATTATTATGTCAAGAGGGGGCAATAAACTGGATATTATAGCGTATATGCCTGCTTTGTTGAATTTTTTGAGATTTGTCGAAGATAATGCTATGAAGCCTATTATTAATCCTAAAATCTTAATAACTGCTACAAATATCATGAACAATCCAGCAAACAGAGGAAATCCTCTCGTATACCTCAAAGGAAATAATGCTCCAAAGCTAAAACCGACAAGCAATCCCAGGACTCCGACTATACCCAATATAAGAGATACCAAAATCAATATTTTTCCAATCTTTGCTTCAGTACTTAATCCTTCTATATCTAACATTTTTACACCTCAAGATCACGTCTAATTAAGATATATAAAAACTCTTTAAATTAGTTATGGATTTTTATTTTTTAATTCGTTCTAAGATTTCTGGATTTTGTAATTCTCTTAATGCATCGGAAGCTATCCACTTTGCAGATTTGGAATCAATTTTTTGAATGTTTTGTGCATATTCAATAGCTTTTTTATGTAAAATAAGATTTCTCTTACCTATTTGCCTTAAAGCCCAGTTTACTGCTTTTTTGACGTATAATCGCTCATCTGTTGAGCCATTAAAAATTTCAGGCATAAACTTAAAAAAATCTTCATCTGCCCTAGTTTTATCGTGAACTGCTAAAACTGCCATTAGAACATAGCCTGCCCTTTTAACAAATTCTTCGCCTCGTTTACACCACTCAAAAGATTTGTCAAAAGCCAAAGAGCTTTTTCCAAAAAGATTATTACAGACCTGGTCGCATACATCCCATGAGTCAAAGTCTTTGGCCCAATTCTCCATTTGTTCATTTGTGAGTTTTTTTGGATCGTCGATCATGCTGGCAAGAATTTTAGTTTCGTGATAACCTAATTCCCATAATGTCTGAGCCAAAACATGATCTTTACCTACTTGTTTTGCCAATGCCCTTATATTGGGGATTGAAACTCCAAATGCCTTGTCTGTTTTAATTCCGTATCTTGACATTCCCTCTAAAGTTTTAGGGTCAGAAATCATCTTTAATTTTTCTATAATGGATTGACATTCCATATAAGAAATGGTCTTATTAAATTAATAAAGATTGCTTAAGAAAAATTTAATAAAAATATTAAATAAAAGAAAAAATTATTTTTTATTTTACATCATTCCAGGCATGCCACCGGGCATTCCGCCCATGCCACCCATATCCATGTCGTCATCGCCGCCCATTCCTCTTCTCTTACCAATTCCGCTTGCGGCTATAACGTCATCAATCCTTAATATCATTATGGCTGATTCAGAAGCACTCTTTACTGCTTGCTCCTTTATTCTAAGTGGCTCAACAACTCCGGCCTTCATCATGTCTTTAACTTTACCGTCAAAGACGTCAATTCCGTATCTCTTGTGATCTTTTGTTTCATGTGAAGCTTTGAGTGCAACGATTGTATCGATTGGGTCCATACCTGCATTTTCAGCTAAAGTTCTTGGAATTACTTCCATTGCCTGTGCGAATGCTTTAACGGCTAGCTGTTCTCTACCGCTAATCTTTTCTGCATATTCGTTAAGTCTCTTTGATAGTTCCATCTCTGCAGCTCCACCGCCAGCACAAATAGTTCCATCTTCGATTGCTGTAGATATGACACCTATAGCATCTTCAAGAGCTCTTTCTACTTCCTCTAAAAAGTGTTCTGTTCCGCCTCTTAACAATAAGCTTACTGCTTTTGGATCCTTGCATCCTTCGACAAATGTCATTTCGTCTCCGCCGATCTTTTTCTCTTCGACAGAGCCTGCATGACCAAGATCCTTTCCTTCAAGATCAGCTATTTTGTTTACAACTCTTGCACCTGTTGCTTTGGCAAGTTTCTTCATATCGCTCTTTTTTACTCTTCTTGCAGCGTATATTCCACTCTTTGCAAGGTAGTGCTGAGCTAAATCATCAATTCCCTTCTGACAGAATACGACTGTTGCGCCAGATGCTTTTATCTGATCTACCATCTTCTTTAGCATTGCTTCTTCTTGATCCAAGAATGCTTGAAGCTGGTCAGGAGAAGTAATTCTAATTTCTGCATCAGTTTCAGTTTCTTTTACTTCAAGTGCACAGTCAAGTAAAGCTATTTTTGCATCTTTTAGTTTCTTTGGCATGCCGTCGTGGACTCTTTCCTTGTCAATAATAAGTCCCTGGATGAGTTTTGAATCTTCTACACTTCCACCTTCTTTCTTCTCTACCTTAATGTCTTCAGTTTCAACTGTGTAGTTTCCATTTTCTTTTACAGCTACCTGCTTTACTGCTTTAAGTGCTAAAGGTGCTAAGGTATCCTTTGATTTTTCTGCGCCCTTTCCAGTCATTGCAGTCTTTGCAATTTCAAGAAGTATATCATCGTCATTGATTGTAATCTTGTCGCCAATATCTTTCAATATTTCTTCAGCCTTTTCAGCTGCAAGTTTGTAACCAGATGCAACAACTGTTGCGTGTACTTCTTGATCGAGAAGATCTTCGGCCCTTTTTAGAAGTTCTCCGGCAATGACAACTGCTGTTGTTGTACCGTCTCCAACTTCCTCATCTTGTGTCTTTGCTACTTCTACAATCATTTTTGCTGCTGGATGAGCTATATCCATCTCGCTAAGTATTGTAGCACCATCGTTTGTGATGACTACGTCTCCTAGTGAGTCAACGAGCATTTTGTCCATACCTCTTGGACCAAGTGTCGTCTTTACTGTTTCTGCTACTATTCTTCCAGCAAGAATATTCATTCTTTGAGCATCTCTGCCCATAAATCTCTGAGCGCCTTCAGGTTGGACACTCATTGGTTGTCTAATTTCTGCCATAATTTACACCTCATTAAAAATATTGCTAGTTTTTGATGTATTTGAAGTGATATAAAAAGCTTTCTATCTAAAAAATATATTAAATAGAATTTAAAAGCTTTAATGGATAATTAAAATTATAATATATTTAGTATTTATAAGTTAAACATTACGATTGAACCTACATCTTTTTCTAGTTCTACCTGTATCTCTGTACTCTCCTTTATTGAATTTTTTATTTCATAAAAAAGCGGTTCAAAAGTCTTTGAGCCGTAAACATTAAGGAAAATAATATTGTGCTCGACCATATTTTTATCAATTTCAATCTTAGATGTAACTTTTGATACTTCTAGCCCAGAATCAAATAGAAATCTCAAAAGTTTTCTATTAACTGCGACTATTTTCTCATTGAATACAAGAGATAAGGAGAGGATTTTTGAGCATATGATTGCAGTTTGATCAGGCATCGTTTCAGAGAATTTATTATATAAATTTCTCCAACTTTTATTATAGACTTCCATCTCATCTTTTTCCATGCCCTCTCTTAATTTTGTATACCCCAATTCAACTTCTTTTTTCAGAACATACTCTTTTATTGTTCTAATTTTTATTCCTTTTTCGATAAGTGTTTCATAAAAAGTTCTTATTTCTTCATCCTTGGGAACTGGTCCTTTTGCCCAATAGGATAAGACTCTAACTTGTTCACCCAAGAGTTCTTCTCCTCTATGAACTTTCATAAGGATATCAACGAGTTCTTCAGGCATTATTACCTCTTCAATATGTAAAGATTTCATCAATGATTCAGCCTGAGAATATTTACTTTTTGAAACAAAAAGAGATACATCACATATAGCTGTGCTTTTATTCAAGAAACCACCAAAAAATAAATAGTATTATTATACGGAGATTACTATCGCAGTTGTTGTATCAATTACACCTTCAATGTAATGAATCTGTTGGATTACTGTTTTTGTAAGTTCACCTAAATCATTTGCTTTTATTTTTGCAATGGCATCGTATGGGCCAGTTATAACATCGGCTTCTATTACTCCTTCAATCTTCTTTACAGCTTCAATTACTTCCTTTATTTTTCCTATTGAAACTGTTATCAAAACATATGCATATACCATTAAAGCACCTATAATATATTAACATGCAAAGTATTTAAATATTTCTTTTTATCTCCTGAAAAAATAGAAAAAATCAAAAATCTTTTGATAAAATAAGGCATTTCAGCGAATTCCAAGAGATGGATTAAAAACACCTTTCTTTACGACTGCATTCTTTATTTTAGTAAGCTCTTTTATCTCATTTTCAAAGTCAATTGTATTGATGGAAGTCCAGTGGATACTATCGGGGATGAAAAATTCATATACTGGATAGTATCCGTCCCATGCTTCGCCTAATCGTGGCAAAGCTACAGTTCCAACAACTCTTATGTTTGAAAATCCAGTCTTTCCCATTAACTCTGATAGGATTTTGAGCCTATCATTTCCTATTGCAACTCCTGCCGTCTGTAGATAATCCTTCCATGGTTTCATTTCACCAATTACTTCTTCAAGATTCTTAACTCCAAAGACACGTATTAATCTATTTTGCCCTATAGGATTTAGATTAAAATTTGATTCATATATTACTGCAAAATTATTTTCAGAAGAAGCAAAAATTTTCTGACCTCCGTCGAATTCAGGCCTTGATATTATTTCTCCAATTTTAATATCTCTTAACTTCCTGAAAAAATTAGTCTGGGGTATTGATCTCGATATTTTTTCCATTTCACCGGCTAAAGCTTCTGCAAATTCTAATGGGCTCAGCTCCCCACCTTCTTCAACAAAAAATCCAAAAGCAGGAGACCCGCACATATATCCTTCATACCCAATTCCATCAATTGCAGCAAGGCCCGCAACATCATGATTTGCCATTTCTCTCCCGATTAGTTCAATTCCAAATTTTCCCCCATGATAACATCCTTTAATGGAACTTCCACTTTTATTTAATTCATCTACCCTTGCCTTAACTGAAATTGCAGTTTGAGTGCTGGAAACTACACTGACTACATTTGAGTTTCGAAATATTACATCCTCAATTGATTTATCCCCTCCTGCCCACGGTACCACCGCGATAGTTTCACCTATCTGTTTGCTTTGTTCAGCTACTGATTCCGCATATAAAGGTGCAAATAGAGGTTGAACGGAAGGGGTTTTAATTAAGCCTGAAGCTCTTACTATGCTTGCTATAAAAATCCCAAGACTTTCTATAAATCCAGGTACATTAGAGGGTGTTATGTAAGTCACCAACTCCAGTTCTTGGTTATACTGAGTTATTTTTTTTAGTGCAATTTTGTCTCTAAATCCTGCGTATGCCCTAACAAAAGTATTTGCGTTGTCAATTGGAGTAAAATTCTTAAAAACATCTGGCGGTAATTTTAAAGTTGATAGAAAATTAATAGTCTTCTCATCTATTTTATATATGGACCTAAACTGATAAAACTCTATTAACTCTGGTGAAAGATTTGTCAACACTGGAAGTAATTCAAGAGCGATCTTCTTTTTTTCATAGTTATTATCTGACCACGTTCTTGATACTGCCCCATATATCTTAGCAATTTCTGGAAAGGGCATATTTATAAGATATTTTTTTCTATTTTCTTTTAGTCCAGTTACTATTTCTTTTATGTTGTCTTGATTAATATTTGGCAATAACAAAGAATAATCGTTGACTTTTTTTTCACTGAATTCCATTTCTTTCTCTATCGACTTTAGAGATTTAGGAAGGTAATACCCTTTTAGTTTTGACATTTAACCAGCCACCGTTTTTGCAAGTACGCCGGAGCATCCCCTGCTCTCAATTCTGGGAAGTCTTTCGATACTAAGAAGAATTGGGGTGGTTTTATTGCACGCTGGGCATCCTTCGTAATCTACCTTCAACTTATCCCCAGTAGTAATAAATCCAGGAAAAGATTTTGAAGAAGGCTCAAGAAATGCATAATTCCCGGTTACTTTGCCTTCTTGAGGTATTGGTTCCATGCTCTCGTCGAATAGTATAACTTCCATCCAAGGAGGGATATGTTTAGTGTTACCCTCGGTACAATCAATCATTATCGAGTTTGATTCGGTCATCCCGTAAAGGTCAATATATCTCTTTGGATCTAATCCAAAAGCTTCTTCAATTAAGTCGTTCATTTTATCTCTACTTACAATTGATCTGCCTTTGAATCCTCCAGTTGAAGCCAAAAAGCTGTCTGCCCCGATCTTTGCGTTAATTCCATTTTCTAAAATATATTTAGCAGTATCAATTATCAAAAAAGGTGGCCCCATAAAAACAACTTTTTTTCCTTGATTTTCCTCAAGCTTAGTTGCTATATTTCTTATGGCATTTTTCTCAAGTCGAGGTAGCATTTTCTTAATAAAGTAATTCATGACTTTTTCTTTTGAGGATCTTGGTCCTCTCATTCTAAGCCTTATTATATCGGCTTTCAATTCATCAAATGCATGAAAAACGTTGCCAGGAGATATGTGGTTAGCTACAACTTTTCCATTGAAGCCGACTTGTAAAAATGTTTTTTTTGGTATCCCAAGAATAAATCTCTCTTTACCTTTGTCAAGTTTTAGAGTTGCATCAATTGCTTCAGTGTATGATCTAATCAACATGGATTGAGTAAAGGGATCTCTTGGTAAAAATGTCAGTTTTCCGGAAGTGCCACTACTAAAACCCAATAGCATGCCATTAGAATAGAATTCTTGAAGAAAACTTTCAAGAGACCCCATACCCTTTGGGGTAAAGTCAATGGGGACTGAAGAGATTCTATCAATCCATTTTTTAAATTCTTGGGGGCTCTTTTCAGGTGATTCCATCTGATAAGACTTGAATACCGTATCGGGAATTACTATTTTATGAAAGTCTTCAGACTTTATATCGCCGCTTAGTCCTTTCAATTTGCAATAGTCATGATAAAATTTATTATTTTCATAATGATATTTGTGTGACATTTTAATTGCTTTGTGCCTTAATTTTTCCACGTCTTTTCTTTTTTTGAAGTAGTTTTCTGAAGAAACGAGTTTCTCAATTAAGTCTGTATCAAACATAAAATCACCAAGTACTATAATCCTCACATAGAATTTGCTTAGATTATTTATCTATATATAAAAAATTTTCGGTAAAGCTAATTTTTAGGTATTTATGGCGGCAGAAAAATTTATAATTAAAATATATTCCAACTAATAAGGCATTAAATGAAAAACGATAAGTTAGCTTCTTGGCTTAAGATAACTAGACTCCAATTTTACCCTATGACGTGGCTTGCATATACTGTAGGTGCTTTATGCTCCTTTAAAATACTAAATAATTTTGATTTGACTATTTATGTCCTAGGGTATATGGCTTTGTTTTTGATAGAATTTGCAACTGTAATCTCTAACGAGTATTATGACTATGAAACCGATAAAATAAATAAAAATTATAGCCAATTTACCGGCGGATCTAGAATGATAGTAGAAGAAATGATTACATTCAAGCAGGCAAAGAATGCGATATTTATCTCCCTTACTCTTGTCTGTTCTTTGACTATTATTTTAACATTAAGATATAACATCTACGCTTTTTTAATATTAGCACTTGGAGCTTTACTGGGTTTGGCCTATACAGTTCCACCATTAAAATTATCATATAGGGGTTTAGGAGAAATTGATGTTGGGATAACCCATAGTTTTTACATTGTATTGGCGGGATTTTTATTACAATCTCCAAAACTAAATATTATCCTCCCATGGCTAGTATCAATACCCTTATTCTTTGCTATTTTTGGGGCCATAATCCTTGCAGGTTTTCCAGATTATGAAGCAGATAAAAGAATAGGGAAAAAAACACTTACAGTAATACTAGGTCAAAGAAAAGCGTCACTAATCTCAGTCTTATCGATTTCAATATCTATTATTTCGAGCTTTTTATTTTTATATTCTGGGATATTTGGGTTTTCAAGTGTGATATTTCTCATTGTTATAATTCACGGATTTTTACTCCTATACCTATTGTTTTCACAAGTAATGAAAAATGTAATTGAAAATAGAATTGACAAATTACTTCAGATTTCATTGTCATACATCTTATGGTTCACTATAATTCCACTTTTGTATTTACTAAATGTTTTTTAAAAATAATTAGAGAAAATTTTAATGGATAGAAAGTTTTATATATGATTCTGAACTCGGAATCTTCATGCCGCCATAGCTCAGTAGGTAGAGCGCTCGACTGTTAATCGAATGGTCGCAGGTTCGAGTCCTGCTGGCGGCGCTTTTGGGCCCGTAGCTTAGCCTGGTAGAGCGCCCGGCTCATAACCGGGCGGCCAAGGGTTCAAATCCCTTCGGGCCCACAACTTGTTCTAAATTCTCCCGACCATTGAAAGCCACTTTTCATAGCATTGTACTGCCAATTTATAATCTCTTACAGCCCAAAAGTATCCATCTCGTTTTAGATAGTATTCTGCATCCAAAAGATAATAATTTATGGCGGTATTAAAAAGAGTTTCAGCTCGCTCAGTGTCTCCAGAATCCCAATAAAGCTCAGCAGCTTTTTTAAAGTCCTCAGCCCCCCAGAAGAAATCTTTTTCTTCAACTATAAAATTTGCAGCTTCGGCATAGCTGTCCGCAGCATCTTGATAGTAACCCTCATTCTCAAAATTAATGGCTATTTTTTCAAGTTTTTCTACCCTTTTCTTAATCTCGTCTCTTAACAATTAAGCACCTTGTTTAGATTTTTTTCTTTTTCTGAGGAAGAAGAATATTATCCCTATTGCTGCTACTATGACCACTATAATAGCAAAAGTCATTACAAATCTAGAAAAAGATTCAGCAGTAATTAAATCGTCAATTTCAGCTATTTTTTGATCCATCTCTTGAGTTTTAACTGTGTCGTTAGTTACTGAATAAAGATCCTTTGCGGCCTTATAGGTTGACTTGGCTTCTTCATATTTCTTTTCATTTCTTAGAGAAAGAGCTTGATCCTCTAATGATTTGGCTTGGATATGTAAGGTGGCATTTGAAATGAAAGTTCCAGAATTATTTACTCCTTCGCTATAGGATACAGATTGGTATATAGTTCTTGCTTCGTTAAACCTATTAATTGCTGCCTGGTACTCTCCAACATCATACAGTGCTTTCCCCGTATTAAAAACAGCATTTGCCTTTCGTATAGTCTCTTCTATTTGTTGTTGATTTGATTGAGAGTCTGGAATCTGAATTTCTTTTAATTCTTGATAAGTAATTGCATCTATATCGGTTGAAGCTATAATTAATTCCTTCTCACCTTTATAATTAAGATTTATAGTAAATACTTCAATTACAGGCGAGTGAGTCCTATATGTAAAAAGTCTCTTTCCTTTAGTACTTAATACGTATACCCCGTCATTAGTTCCTGTTATGATTTCTACTTCATTTTTATAATCAAGATTATCATAGTAGATTAAGTGAATATTCTCATCAAATTTATGATTAAATATTTCTTTACCCCAATCATATGCATAAAGCGTATTATCTTTACCCACTATAACAAATGAAGTATTGAATTCATCTTTAAATGCAGTTGCAGCTTTGATATCGCTGTCAAAAGAATATTCTTTCAAATTAAATCCATCTTTTGTCAGGATAATGAGTTTTTTATTAACCCCTAGTAATATTTCTTTAAATCCGTCTCGCTCCACATCACCCACAGACAAAGAAGTTATAGTATAATCAAAATGGTATCCCCACAAAGGGTTCCTATTATAATCAAAAACTATTATATCATTTAATCGTGTAGATGAAATGAATTCGGTATAGCCGTCTCCGTTAATATCCTCTGCAATAAGAAATCTAAGTTCGTTGTCAGCTTCCCATTTTTTTGAAGTTCCGCTATAATAGCCTTTTAATTCAAAATCTGGGAAAAATAAATCTTTACTTTGGAATCGGACACATCCATCGTGATTAATTATCACCCAAGCGTTATCAATAAATGTTCTATTATGAGATATAGCAATTATCTCGCCATATCCGTCTGAATCGATATCTTTGATAATTATCTTTTGAATGGGGGTGCGCATCCAATATTCCCAAAGCTTTTCTCCATCCGAGTTAAAAACTTCTATGCCATTATTAATAAGGCCAACCGCCACATCACTTCTTCCATCACCATCTAGGTCTCCTGCAGAAACGCTATTCACAAAATTAATTGTTTTCCTTTTCCATATTTCTTGGCCGAAGACATCAAGGGCATAGATATAATCTCCGCCCCCTAGAACAACATCAAATCTGCCATCGCCATCGACATCCCCTAAAGCGACTCCTTTGACTTCATCAGTAGTATGATGGCGCCATTTAATTAAGTCTTCAGAAGTAGTTTGACTGAAGTTGGCAAAAATTAAAATTAATGTTAAAATTAAAACCAAACTTTTTTGCATTTTTTGCACCATTATTCTAAGTCTTCATTTCTAAGGAAATCTGGTAACGGGAAATGGCTCTTTGTAACTACATGAATACTCATTTCACTCTTGAATATTCCAGACTGCCTCATAGACTCCATGTAACTTGGGATTAAATCTGTTCTGTCCGCAGGTATTGCCACAACTAACTGGCAGTCTGAATTTCCAAATCCGGAAGTTACATATAGAACTCTGTCCATATTCTTTAGGAAATTAATAGCTTCATCATTTATGCCTTTTTGTATATTCAAGAGAAAATGAACCTGGTGGTATCCTAATTTGTCGGGTTCTATTATGGCTGTGAATCCTTTTACCACGCCATCGTCTATCATTTTGTTAATGAAAGGTGTTACTGTCTGTATTGATAGTCCCGTTTCTTCAGCAATCTTGTTCTTCTGGGGAAATCCTTTGATTGCAAGAAGAGATCTTAGAATTTTAATTCCTTTTTTGTTCATTTTCATTATTATCACTATTTTAATAAATTCTTTAAAATATTTAAATCTTTCGGAAATTTTTTATTAAATAATTTTTCTATTAATTATAAAAAGAAGATAAGATAATGAAATTATAAATAGGAGCATAACTTCTAGGTCAAGTATGCCTGTTTCAATACCTATTATGGTGTAACTTAATACCATACTGTAAAGCCCTACCAATATTATCTTCCTTTCTCCTTTTTCGCGTTCTGCAGATTTATAAAGATTTGATAAGAAAAATCCTAAAAAGGCCATTCCAATTATAACTCCAATTAGGCCAAAGTCAATAGCTAAAGGCCCAAATATTGTTGAAGTTATAGAAACTGATCTCTCTCCAACAAGTACTGCTATCATCCTTCTTGGCGAGTATGCTATACCAGGCATTAATCTAGCAAGATAAGGGTGAGTTGCAATATGAATTGCTCCGTTTGTCAATCCGAATCCCCCTCCCATGTTGGCTAGTATATCCATAACATCGGTAGTAAGGCTTATCCTTGTTCTAAGCGATTCAAAAAGAGAAAGATTGACTCCTAGCAGGATATCACGCACCATTGTTAAAGTCAATAATGAAATCACAGACCCTGTACCAATTATAATTAGTTCAGATTTTTTCCATATGCCAACCATTGAACCACAGATTAATGCCCCCAACAAAATAAAAATAACTTGAGTTCTGTAGCCTAACAAGGCCATTAAGAAAAGCGAGAGGAATGTAAAAAAAATAGAGATGAATCTGGCTTTTTTGTATGAATATTTCTTTGTAAGACCAACATATGAGATTAAAAGAATTGATCCCATCGGGAAAAGATGGGATATCA
The DNA here is from genome assembly GCA_035362715.1 of Methanofastidiosum sp. Lineage (NCBI taxonomy): Archaea > Methanobacteriati > Methanobacteriota > Candidatus Methanofastidiosia > Candidatus Methanofastidiosales > Candidatus Methanofastidiosaceae > Candidatus Methanofastidiosum > Methanofastidiosum sp. The sequence goes on along the minus strand of DAOSDU010000007.1, from coordinate 14,468 downwards.
TTGTAAAGAAAGGGTCTAAAGAGTTTCTTACTTGAACATTAAATAAGGGTATGTCACCAGCTATAATCAAATCGAGAAAGTAAAAAATTAGGCCCAGCGATAAAAGAATAAATATTAAATTATATGTATTGTCCTCCAAGTATTTTATTAATCCACCCCGATAAGTCACAACCAGATAGATTAAGCTGAAAAAAATAAAAGGAAACGATAAGGCCCAGAATCCTTTTAGTAATATGACTATACTTACCATCAAAAGAGATACAAAAAAATCTTTATTTTCTCTTTCAGTGATTCCTATAAGGAGAAGCGGTATAAGGCTCAGTTTTACATAAAATCCAAAAGATTCGATTTTTATCATGCTGAGCAAGAATAATATTAAGAAAATGATCAAAAGAGGAAAAAAATATTTTTTGTTGATTTTTCGGATATTTGGTATTTTGACTAAAGAGCCAATGTAAAATGAAACTGTTCCCAAGATGACAACTAAGGTTCCAATTGGCGAGAGGGGATGATCGGAAAAGCTAAAGAATAATAATATTGACACTATAACAATTAATGGTGAAAATTTCAAAAATATCGAGTTTTTAAGATAATCATCGAATTTATCTATCTCAAAAGGAAAAGACGGAAATTTTTGGATAGCCCTAAAGAATTTCAAAGAGGACTTATTAACTAAACTATTTGAAAATTCTTTTTCTAAGAAAGAAAAAATACCATTTAAGTACTTCATCTAAATCCTCACATGAATATCCCCAATTATCCCTTCTACAGTGCTAGCTTGAATGATAGATATGTCGGAATTTGGGATATTATCTGTAAGCACGAATGTTCTAAAATCAGGAAAATAATATTTTGTTGGGCCATATGGGGAAAGAACAGATTGCAATATTTCAAAATCATTTGTTCCTATACCAATAACACTCAAAGTAATTCCATTTTCAGATGACTTTACTTTTACATCTTTTAAGTAGAAAATCTCTTTTGCTATTTTATCGGATAATTCTTTATCAAATGTAATATCATTAGGGAATTTGCCATCAATTACAATATCCCCAGAAATTGTTGTATCAATTATATTATAATTATCTAAAAATTTTGAAGTATTATTTATCTTGTTTTTTGCTTCGATTAGATCATTGACAAAAAATGCTTTTTGCATATAATGGACTGTAGATCCATTTAGCATTGTGACTTTAATGTTGTGTGAAGCTATGTCTTCTTTGAATGAAGTTCGCCCCCCAACAGTTAAAATCCTGCCGTCTATTAGTTTCAATAAGAAAGTACCTTGTGATGTTCCAACAACTACACCCTCTTCGTTAAAAGGGGAATAATCGCTTATATAGGAACCATCAACTTTAACAAGATACCTAAATCCCTTCCCATCAGACAAATCAAAAAATCGAACAGCACTGTATATTTGTGAGCCAGTATAGGAATATTCATCAATTGGCTCTTTTTCAAAATACTTGGTGGAGAATGAAATTAATGAAGCCACCACTAAAACAATTATTGCCAAATCAAAGAGATTTAATCTTTTCATTTAAACTCCTAAAAGATGCCAATGATTACTGTCCTAAGGAAGTCAGATAGTAGCATAGTGTCCTCAAAAGTACTGTTCTCGATAATTACAACTCCTTCATTTAATATGACGATTTTATTTTCAGTGCCACCCAAATTCGGAGTTTTCATATATACTAATGGTTTTGTCTTTGAACCAATCAGTTTAACACCCATCATATATTTATGCCATGGAGTCAATTCTCTGGCGAGGATTATCGGCCCTTTGGTCCTACCCACTCCTTCACTTATTGAAGCGACACCTCTAACAAGATAAGAATTTTCAGGTGCTGAACCCGGCATTGCCTTGAAGAGCAAATAAACACTTTTGACTTCGTCTTCAGTGAACATTCTTCGCATTACAATAAGAGGGTCCCCTTGAACGTATGAGACTACTTTGATTGATTGGTCATTTTCTGTACTATAGAGAATAGTTGTGGGCGTTCCTTTTACATCAAATGCATGATTCCCTAAATAATTAACATAATAAAGAGAGGCCATTGACACCCCTATGATGGTCAACAACAAAACAACGCTTAGTGTTCTTTTAGATACTTTCAGGCCTTTCTTACTTTTCTTTTTTGCCATAAAAAATAAATAAAAAATTTATTTATAAATATTGTGGGAAATCTCTTCCTTTTCTTTTAGGAAAATAGAAGATATAATTGCTAATAAACATAAGGGTAGCATCAGATACAACATAGTAACAAAGTCTGACAATCCATATATTATTCCTCCAAGTAAAGGTCCGACTATACTAGATAGATTTAACGTCATAGAAAGTCCAGATATCGCCTCACCTCTTTCATTCCAAGTCGAATAGGATGTGACAAGAGAAGAAGTTCCCAGATATACTAATGCCCAAGAGAATGCAACTAATATCTGGAGCAACATGAATTCAATTGGATTCTTAATTATTGTAAAAGTGAGTATGAACAAAAATGAGCCAATTAATCCTGCAAATACAAGGTATGTCTTCTTTATCCTATCTGACAAATGCCCAACTAAAGACATAGTTAAAACTTGCAAAGAATTATTTATGAAAAAAATAGAGGATATTATTAACCTGTCAAACCCTAAGGTAAACTCAAGATAAAGAGGCAAGAATGCCCACAATGTTGTTGCCACTGAATGCCTTAGAAATAAAGTTCTATAAAAGGGAAGGAATTTTTTGAATGTTTGGAAATCTATTCCAAAATAGTCGGAAGCAGTGTACTTCTCTTTAGCGAAAAGTGTAGTAACAAAACCAATTGTAAGAAATATAATAGGGATAAGAAAAGCATTGTTATATTTTTGAGAAATTACTATGCCGACAAGAAGCGAACCAACTGCCCATCCAAAAGAACATGAAGCGCTGTAAATCCCAAAATATTTTCCTCTTTTTTCAGTATCTATTTCAGTGGCTAGAGAATTAGTCAATCCCATTGTAGCGCCAAAAGATACTCCCATCCCCATTCTAAAAATAAAGATGAGAATTTTATCATAAGAAAAGAAGAGCAATATTGAAAAAAAAGCCCCTATTATAAGTCCTGTTTTAATTATTGGAAGTTTTCTTCTAAGTTTTGCAGCTTTTCTAGCAAATAGTGGTGCCGTCAATATTGAAAAGAAAGGTAAGATGGCATTAATCAATCCAATAAACGATTTGGATGCTCCCAATACTTGGGAATAATTTGAAATAAATAAATTACCGCTGATATAAGAAATATTTATGCAGAATCCTATCAAAGAATAAATAATTATTTTTTGTCTATTGTTCATTAATTCACTCAATTCTTGCTTCTTCTTCAAGCATTATAGGAATACCTTCCTTAACTGGGTATCTCCTTTTGCATTTTACACATACGAGTTCTTCTTTATCCTCGAATATATCACCTTTACAAACTGGGCATGCTAAAATATCAAGAAGCTTTTTGTCTATCATATTGATTAAGCCCATACAAAGATATTTAAATATTTTTATAGACCATTTTTAGTGATAATATGAAGATTCTTGTTGCATCAGACATTGCAGAAGAAGGTATATCAAAACTCAAAAAAGAGTTTGAAGTTGATGTAAAAAAGGGTATTTCTAAAGAAGAGATTTTATCTATTATAGAAAACTATGATGGAGTAATTGTTAGAAGTAAACCCAATATAACTGAAGACATAATAAAAAAGGGTAAAAATCTGAAGGTTGTGGCTAGAGCCGGTGTCGGACTTGACAATGTAGATGTCAATTGCTGCCAAGGACTAGGAGTAAAAGTTGTAAACTCACCACAGGCAAGCTCTGATTCTGTAGCCGAACTTGCTTTTGGATTGATGCTATCTGTTTCTAGAAATATTGCAAGAGCAGATAGATTAACAAGAGAAAATAGATGGGAAAAAAAATCCCTTATGGGCCACGAACTCAATGGTAAAACTTTGGGAATTGTTGGATTTGGAAGAATCGGAAGAAATATCGGCAGAATGGCAAAAGCATGTGGTATGAGTCTAATTGCCTATGATCCTTTACTAACAGATGAGCAGATAAAAAGTGGTGAAGCTGAACCTGTTACTCTTGAAAAACTAATTGAAAGAAGTGACGTTATTACACTACACGTACCATTGATTGATTCCACAAAGCATATGATTTCAGACAAAGAATTTGAAAAAATGAAAAATAATGCGATCATAATCAATACCTCCCGAGGAGGGATAATTGATGAAGATGCGCTTTGCAAAGCATTGTCGTCTGGGAAGATACTAGGTGCTGGTCTTGATGTGTTCGAAGAAGAGCCGCCGATGAATAGCAAGCTTCTAGAGTTTGATAACGTAGTTCTGACTCAGCACATAGGAGCATCAACCCATGAAGCCCAGAAAAGGGCAGGGATTATGATTGCTGAAGAGGTCATTAAAGCATTAAAATGTAAATAATAAAATATATATTTTAAATTTTTTGACCGCATTCGGGACAAAAACTACTGTCTTTCCCGATTGTTGCACCGCAATTAGGGCATTTTAAATCTACTTTTTCTTTGATATCGTTTCCACAACTGCCACAGAATTTAATCCCTTTTTCAATAGGTGATCCACATGATGGACATTTGATTTGGTCTTTTATTGGAGCTTCTTTTGTTATTATTGGAGTAGTTGATGTTTTCCCTTTTTTCATAAATACTACTGCCGCTATTACAACTAATACTATTGCTATGGGTACTATGTAGATAAATGGAAAACTAGAAGAAGTTGTAGATGTTGTATCAGGGACTGTTCCAGAAGGAGGATTGTCATTAGTTGTGAGAGGTGGTTTAGTATCAGAAACAGGTGTTTGAGAGCCTTCTACAGGTATCGATTCTTTAGGAATTTGCGATGTTCCTGGCATAATAAATGAACTCAAATCATAGAAGTAGACTTTATTATCTTTTGATCCTGCCACTAATTTTCCATCTGTAGTCAAGAATAATGAATTAAATGCACTTTCATTCTCCTTACTCCACAACAAACTTCCAGAACTACTTATTAAGCTGATTACTCTATCAAGTGAACTTACGGCAATATAATCTCCATTGGGCGACATTGTTACAGCATTTGCTTTGTCGTTTAACTTTCTTTTGAGTAATTGTTTGCCAGAAGAGTCAAATAAATAAATATTGTCATTTAGATCAGCAACAAATATCTTAGAACCATCTTTAGTGATTGACACTAAATGTGTTGCAGTTCCGGTTGGTTTGGACCAAAGTAGAGAACCTTTTCTATCAAAAACATAAACTTTGCTATCAAATGCTCCTGCAACGATAGAAGAAGCATCAGGAGTAAGAGAAATTGATTGAACATTACCTCCCGTCTTGTATTCCCATAGACGGTCACCAGATCTTGAAAGCATGAAAATATTACTATCGTTTGTTCCATTAACTATGTAAGAACCGTCGGGAGAAACTGAAGATGTGGCTAGCCTATTCCTTGAATCATATGCCATAATTTGACTTCCGGCTTTATCATATACGAAAACACTATAATTCTTTGTGATTGCTGTTATATAGTTTCCATCTGGAGTTATATTAACAGTATTGACTTGGTCAGATGTTACTTTATCCCAAATCTTCTGCCCTGATTTATTTAATAAATAAACCCTCTTATCCCAAGAACCTGCTACGATATACTGCCCGTTGGCAGATATTGCAACTGATTCTACATTACTGCCTGTCTGAAATTTCCATAATTGAGTTCCATTTTTATTTAAAAGATGTAAATAATTATCGTAGGACCCAACTACGATGTAGGCTCCATCAGAAGATGCCGCAACTGAGGCGATATCGTCGTCTGTTTCATAGCTCCAAGTTAGCTCATCAGCAAAAATATTCATTATAGATATATTAAATAATATCAGGATCAAAAATAGACTAATTTTCTTCATGAAATTACTGATTATTAGACCTATTTAAATATTATGTTTTATGTCTATGTTGCCTTTTTCTGAAATTATTTCCATTTGCCCTTTCTTAATTCATTCAAGTTCAAATTTTCTATTCGGCCTTCCATCCCTTTAATTATTTCCAAAATCTCTTTGTAGTCATCCATTGTATTATCCAACTCTTTTGAAATATCGCTAGAGTATTTTTCTTCCTTTATCTTTTCCTTCAATTGTTTAAAAAATGTGCCTACAGGTCTAAATGAGTCCTCAATCAAAAGTCCTGAAATAAAAATAATGAAAGGCGTTAGTTCTCCTGAATTCCCAATATCTATGCATCTAAGATAAATTCCCCTTCTCTCAAACGGAATAACAAGCCTTGGATAATTATTTCTAATAAGGATAAAATTCAGTAGTTCTCTAGAAACTCTACCATTTCCATCAATAAATGGATGAATTTCAACAAATTTCTGATGAAACTGACAAGCTAGTTCAACGGGAAACATTGTTAATTTTTTTTCTTTATACCATTCTATTAAGTTGTTAAGTTCATCTTCTAAGACTGGAAAAGGCGTGGGGTCATAATCTGACCCAGATATAGAAATATCAGTATTTCTTAATGTTCCGGCATTTTCATCATCTATATTTTTCATGAGCATCTGATGAATCGTTAGAATAAATTTTAGAGTGATATCTCCGTTATAGCTTCTAAGGAATTTAAAAAGTTCATTATAGTTTAATATCTCATACATTTCTCTCAGAGTATTGCCTGCTGGTGTATCCTCTTCAAGTATAAGCTGCGCGCCCCTCAATGATATAGTATTACCTTCAATTGCTGTCGACCCATGAACATATCTCAATCTAAGATTTTCTTCAAATTTTTCAAAATAACTTTTATTAAATGGGGCCATTATCCTATTTATTTTTTTTAGCCTTTCAATTATATTAATAAATGAGGCAGGGAGAATATGTTCTTCATATTCTAACTTCTTAGAAAATATCTTCAAAAACTCTGCTTCGAGAAGTATCATTTGAGACTTTTCTTTCACTAAAAATTCTATTTCGGACTGAGTAAATGGACCTTTGCCCAGGTAATAAGAAACGGTCTTTACTCTGCCCCCCAATCTTACAGAATGATTGACATAGTAATAAGTTTCTCCCTTAACATTCTTTTTTATGATATAGACCATATATCCTCCCATAAATAGTAAGTATACTTCCCTTTTGATACTACATTTTATATTATTATTGGTAACAGATCTGAATTATAGTGGTAAAAAATGAATTTTGTTTATTTAATATCTATTTAATTATCTAATTATACATAATAGTCCATTTTTGATACATATAAGTCACAACCCTTATAACCGGTCTAATGATTCGAGAGGAGGTTTTACCTATGGAAGAAATACTAACAAAATTTGAAGGGGTCGACGTACCCTCTGTAAAAAAAGTTGCAGTTGCTTACTCCGGAGGAGTTGATTCTTGTCTATGTATAGAACTACTAAAAAGAGTATACAACGCAAAAGAGATCGTACCTATAATGATCGATGTTGGTCAAGGAAAAGAAGAAATTGACATTGCATTTGAAAAGGCAAAGATACTAAAAATAGAGCCAGTTGTTATAGACGCAAAAGAAGATTTTGTAAAAAAATGGATACCTATGGCAATAATGGCAAACTCAGACTATATGGGCTATCCAGTGAGCACGTCAATGACGAGGCAATTAATAGCCAATATAGTTGCCCTCAAAGGCAAAGAATTGGGCTGCGATGCCCTAATGGAAGGTTCAAGCGGCAAGGGTAATGATCAGTATAGAATGCATAATGTATTCAAATTGTTTGCCCCTGAACTAAATGTATTGGTGCCCGTAAGGGATTTTGATCTTACAAGAAAAGAAGAAGAAAAACTTTGTGAATTATGGGGGATATATGTCACAGAAAAGATTACCGGAGGAGATGACAAAACTCTATGGTGCAGATCTATTGCAAGCGGAGCAATTGACCTTGATCAAGAGCTTCCGGATAATCTATGGATGTGGACAAGGTCCATTGAGAGTACACCTGATGTTCCTACTTTTGTAGATATTACTTTTGAAAAGGGTGTTCCAGTATCTTTAAACGGAAGAAAAATTGGATTGTTAGAGCTCTTGACAGAGCTTAATACTGTTGGGGGAATGCATGGTATTGGTAAAATAGACATATTTGAAGAAGGCATAATGAATCTCAAAAGCAGAGAGATTTATGAAGCACCGGCGGCTACAATTATCCTAAAACTTCACAAAGATTTAGAACAGATGTGCCTCACAAAGGAAGAAATCCTGTTTAAAAAGACAATAGAACAAAAATGGGGTTACCTAGTATACCACGGAGGATGGTTCCATCCATTAAAAGATTCCCTTGACAGCTATATCATCAAGAGCCAAGAGCATATTAATGGAAACTATAAAGTGAAATTGTTCAAAGGAAATGTCGAGATCGTAAAGAGGGAATCAGCTTCGTCGTTATTTGCCCCTGAAATAAGGTCAATTAAAGTTGGAGGCATGGATCAAAGAATTTCAAAGGACGCAGCAAAAGTTATGGGCCTTATGTACGAAGTTTTGGCCAAAAGGTCCAGATAAATATTTAAATTTTTATTTTTTATGATGTTAAGGGAGTAACTAAATGGCAAAACTTTGGAAAAAAAAATATGAACTTGACAAAGCTGTTGAAGATTTTACAGTTGGAGATGATTATCTCTGGGATATGAAGCTAGTAAAAGCTGATGCCATAGGAAATATCGCTCATTCAACAATGCTTCAAAAAATAGGAATTCTTTCTGAAGAAGAACTTCTAAAAATTAAAAAGAATCTAATTGATATATTAAACCTTAACGAACAAGGTAAATTTATAATAAATAAAGAAGATGAAGACGTACATACTGCTGTAGAAAATTTCTTGACGGATAAATTAGGTGATGTTGGTAAAAAGATTCATACTGCAAGGAGTAGAAACGACCAGATAAACTTAGATATCCGATTATATTCAAAAGAAAGACTATTTGAGATGATGGAAAGTGTTCTAAATCTTTGCAAGATACTACTAGAGTTCTCAAAAGAAAATGAATTCGTGCCCATGCCAGGGAGAACCCATACTCAGAGAGCTATGCCCTCCTCTGTAGGGCTTTGGACAAGCGCCATCCTAGAAAGTCTCCTTGATGATTTTTATCTATTGAAAAGTTCTTTCAAGATTAATGATCAATCCCCCTTAGGAAGTGCTGCAAGTTATGGTGTTAATCTTAATATTGATAGAGAATATGTTGCATCTCTTCTAGGATTTGAAAAAGTGCAGAATAATGTTCTGTATGCAAATAATAGCAGGGGAAAAACAGAATCTATAATTATATTTGCTCTATCTCAGATAATGATGGACCTTTCAAAGTTTGCTAATGATTTAATCTTATTTTCTATACCTGAGTTCAATTATTTTACCTTACCGGAAGACTTTTGTGGTGGTTCAAGCCTTATGCCTCAAAAAAGAAATCCTGCTTTGCTTGAACTTACAAGGGCTAAAGCAAACGTTGTAAACTCCCTATACTTTAGGGTAACAGGAATAATAACTTCCCTTTATTCAGGATACAATAGAGACTTCCAACTGACCAAAGGCCCTTTAATGGAAAGTTTTGATATTACTCAGCAAACATTATACATCCTAGGATATTTCATTCCAAAAATAAAAGTAAACAAAGAAATATTGATTGAGTCCTTTTCTCCTGAAGTCTATGCAACAGACAGAGTATTGGAACTTGTAAAGGAAGGAACACCATTTAGAGATGCTTACAAAGAAGTTGGGACAAATCTAGAATCATTAAAAAATAAAGACCCAGTTAAAAATATAAAATCAAAGACACATACAGGAGCTACTGGAAATCTTGGACTTGATAATATAGAAAAGAGGATAAAAGAAGAAGAAAAAGAGCTTTTATCTAAAAAAGAAGTATTCATCAAAAGAATAGGTCAATTGACCAAAATTTAGTTTTACGGGATACCATGGATAAATACGATTATATCATAATTGGAAGTGGTGCTAGTGGTGGTGCTGTTGCAGAAAAGATATCCTCAGACCATAAAGTCTTAATTCTTGAAAAAGGCGAGTATCTTCCCTTAAACGAAGCTCACAAGGGCTACTTCAGAGCTTCTTCTTGTAAAGATTTTGAAGAACATGGAAAAATAGAAATCTTAAGTGGTAATGGTGTTGGAGGAACAACATTATTAGCAATAGGTAATGGTGTGAGAACCCAAGAAAAGGAACTGAAAAAACTCGGCATAGACATTGAAAAAGAACTTGATGAAGTTGAAAGGGATTTTGAATTATCACCCATCCCAGAAAATATGCTAGGCGATAGGACTAATCTATTCATTGAAAAATCTAAAGAATTGGGTTATGACCCAAAAATAATGCCTAAAATGATTGACTTTAAGAAATGTAAAAAATGTGGAAAATGCAATATGGGGTGTCAATTTCAGGCAAAAAAAACTTCCCTTTATTATATCGAAAAGGCCATTTCTAAAGGCGCTGAGTTAAAGACTAATTTTGAAGCTTTGAGAATAAATAAAAGTATAAAGTACTTCAAAGTTCAGGGTGTGGAAAAAGGAAATCTCATTAATATTACTGCAAAAAATGTGATCTTGAGCACAGGTGCTCTTGATACGCCTAAAATCCTTAATAATTCAGGGATAATGACTCCAAAAAAACTCTTTGTGGACATATTTGTTACAATTGGTGGGAAGAGTAATCAATCTTTCAAAGATGAGATAAATATGGCAGCTTACATACCTTTCAATGATTTCTTAATTTCTCCTTATTACTCTGAAAGAATTACCAAAATGCTCAGTGAGAAGAAAATAGAATCTAAAAGAGATAATATAATCGGTTTAATGATCAAAATTAAAGATGACTCTTTTGGTTATGTTGACAAAAATTTTATCGAAAAATACTGTACTGGAAAAGATGTTCAAAAAATATCAAATGGTGTTGCTATTGCTTCAAGGATATTAAAGAAGTCAGGAGTAGATACGATAGTTTCAACTGAAGCTATTGGTGCACATCCCGGAGGAACTGCACCAATAGGGATAACTGTGGACAATCAATTCAAGACAAGAATGGGATTTTATGTATGCGATGCAAGTATACTTCCAGAATCGCCAGGCGCGCCCCCAATCCTTTCGCTGATGGCTTTAGGAAAAAAATTGGGAGAAAATATTCTAAATTCCACCTGAAGGAACTTTTTCTTTTGGATTCGTTATGATGTCCAAAAGCATAGGACCTTCTGAGTTCAAAGTTTCTCTGATTCCTTTCTTCATTTCTCCTTTGCCTTCAACTTTAAGAGCAGGAACTCCAAGACCTTTTGATATAGCTACAAAATCCTTCTTGCCTAGCGAAAAGGAGTATTTCCCCTCAAATTTTGTATCTTCATACTGTTTAATTGTCCCCAATACACCGTTATCTATAAGGAATACTTTCACATCAATATTATTTTCCGGGAGGGTTAATAACTCCCCCAATACCATCAAAAGTCCGCCGTCACCTGTTATCAATATTACCCTCTTTTCAGGATTTGATAATTTGGCCCCTATGGAGGCGGGTAATCCAAATCCCATTGCACCAAAAGAGTGGGAGCAAATAAATGTCCTAGGGATATGAACTTTTTTCAGCAAATGCGCCCATACTGTTATTGACCCCGTGTCTGTAACAACAATATCATCCTTATTTAGCTTTTCAAATATTTCATAAATAGCGGCTTGTGGCTTCAAAGGTTTAGAGGAAGATGAGATTCCATCAAACTTTCTAATAGGATTTTTATTAATCCAAAGGTCAGATTTTCTGGAAACGCCAATCGTTATATTGTTAATTATTTCATTTAAATCACCAACAAGAGATAGGTCAAACAAGATATTTTTTTTATTTTTCTCTAAATTTACATCTATTATTTTTTTTGAACTACCTGATATATCATAAGAAGTTCTATCAGAAAATTTGACTCCAAAGGATATTAATAGATCTGATTTTTCAAAGGCCATTTTGGAATTATTTGTACCCCTTACACCAAGGGTTCCAAATGCGCGAGGATCATCTTCATCTATTATCCCTCTCCCTGGAAGCGTTGTAACTATCGGCGCCCCAATTTTAGTAGATAAAGAGTAAATAGTATTTCCTGAGCTTGAATTAATAGAGCCATAACCAGAAAGAATCAAAGGTCTTTCAGATTCGTTAATCAATTTAATGGCAAGTTTAATTTTGTCGATGTCAAGTTTATTTTTTGTTATAGTTTCATTGTATTCAAAGTCAGAAAAGTATTGTTGTTCAAATAAATCTGTTGGAACTTCAATATGAACTGGTCTTGGTCGGCCAGATATTGCCTGACTAAATGAATCTCTTAATTCTCGATATAGCTCATCTTTAACTCTAATATTCTTCTTTGTTATGGCAGAAGTCATTGAAAGTAAATCAACTTCCTCAAAAGCATCAGTTCCAAGCATATAGGTAGGAACTTGTCCAGTGATTAGCACTAACGATGAGCCATCTTTATATGCACATGCCAGCCCCATCATTGCATTGACTGATCCGGGGCCAGTTGACGTGAGTGCGGAGGATATTCTACCGCTAGCCCTGTAAAATCCATCGGCGCTGTGAACTGCGCACTGCTCATGAGAAGACCTAATAATAGAAACACCACTATCTTTCAGTTCATGGTATAGTGGCAATATCTCCCTCCCAGGATACCAAAAAAGTGTTTCAACTCCTGAATCGTTTATTGCTTTGGATATTAATTCCGCTCCGGAATATGAATTTTTCATCATCTAACCTTTTGAAAGAATTTCTTGGACCATATTCTTAAATTCTTTATCGCCTACTTTTGCACCTCTTTCAGCCATCTCCTTTACTTTTAGGATTAAGATTTCTTTTTCGTTTTGAGGTACAGATAGGCCTAATTCGTCTAGTTTATATTCAATACAACTCATTCCGCAGTGCTTTCCAAGAATAATCCTTCTTTTTTGACCAACAAACTCCGGCATATAAGGTTCATATGTCAATGGTTCCGCCCTAACTGCAGAAACATGTATCCCTGATTCATGCGAAAAAACGTTATCCCCGACAATAGATTTATTTTTTGGCACAGGCATTGTAGTGTACTTTTCAACTAATCTTGAAAGTTCGTATAACACTTCATACTTAAAAGGCATCTCTATACCATACAAGAGCCTAAGATTCATTATAACTTCTTCAAGAGACGCATTACCTGCCCTTTCCCCTATCCCATTAACTGTTGTGGATATAGCTCTAGCTCCTGCTTCAAAAGCGGCAAGAGAGTTAGCTACTGCAAGACCAAAATCATCATGACAGTGGATTCCTAGTGTGTTGTCTATATTATTCTTTATTTGACTAACAAGATATTTCATTCCCATGGGCCTTATAGATCCAGTTGTATCGGCTATGTGAACTCTGTCTGCGCCTGCATCAGTTGTCGCTTTGTAAAGTTCAATTAGAAAATCTAAATCAGTTCTTGTAGAATCTTCTGCGGTGAAAGCAACAAAAATTCCATGATCTTTGCCATACTCGACAGCCTCAACGGCCTTTGAGAGTGCCTGTTCCCTAGTCATTTTTAACTTATGTTTTAAATGGAGGTCTGAAACTCCAATAAAAGTAATAATTCCATCAACATCACAAGATAAAGCAACATCAATATCACTTTTTAATGTTCTTGTCAGAGCAAGTATTTCTGAATTTAGAGACTGCTTTGTTATATTCCTTATTGCCCTTCTTTCACCATCAGATACAACTGGAAATCCTGCTTCAATTTGTGGGATACCCAACTCGTTTAATTTAATAGCAATTTCTATTTTCTCATCAGGTGTGAAGCAAATTCCTGGGGTCTGCTCTCCGTCCCTTAAAGTGGTGTCATATACAATAATATTTTTCGGATCTACTTTTATTTTTATTTCTTCGACGAAATTATAAGGGCTAACAAATGATTTCATAATCTCACAGCCTCATTGGGATCTTCGGAGTATCCTAAAGCAGCAATTGCTCCTATCAATCCCCAATTGTCCATTAAAACTTCTAGGTTCTTTAATTTTTTGGAGAAATCAATTGCCTCTTGGATTGATACCATGGAAAATTTAACATTATGAGAATAATCTCGAAGTTTTTTATCAATTCCTATACCTGGTAAAAGAACTAATCCAGTTTCTTTTGAAAGGGTATGCTTATTAAATAATTCAAAAACTCTCTCTTTGAATATTGGAATATTTTGTGGATCTACACCAAAAGTCAGTGCAGTGCTAACGCAATTCTGAGTTTTATGGGGATTTTTTGGATAAAGCTGGACCAAGGTATGTCTAAGATAATCGGCTAATCCTTCTTTTTCAATCTTATAGGCTAGCTCATTTGCCAAAGACCATGTTGCTCCTTCCTCTTTTGTATCTGTATCGTCAACACCTACCACGATCTTTTGTTTTAAATTGAATGTAAGTCTAGCTCTGCTTAGACCTCCGCCACCGCCATAA
>DAOSDU010000006.1 GCA_035362715.1 Methanofastidiosum sp. | reverse complement strand
AATAGGGAAAATAGGGAAAATTAATTTTTTTCCCTTTTCTTAGGGATAAAGTATAAGTCCATATTAGTTCCAATAGAATCAGGTGATGCAAACGGCAGCAATAGTTGAAATGAACGGGAAGAAGTTTGTTGAAGGAAATGAGATAATAGCCGCTTGGAAGAGTGAAACAGGCTGGCACTGGTTTGCAACTGAAGTTTCCGAAATCAGGAGAGTAGAGGACGAGACAGGCGGCTCAATAATTAATGGCAAGCCAGAAAACGACATAATATACTATGGCCTAGTTTTAGGGCCAACAGAGGAGTGGGGCTACTTCTCGGCAAGAGAACTGGAAATGGACCAAAGGGTAGAAAAATTATTTTAATTTTTTATAATGTTCTATTTGTAATATTATAGTTTTCTGTTACATATGTTTTCATGTCTGTAAAAAAGAATTCTACAGTTTTTTTGTAATCCTTCACTCTGAATATTTCTTCCCAATAATTTTTAATTGGAGACTCTCTTTCAATTCCGTATGATGCCTCAATCTCGACCTCTCCTGTTTTAGAAATTTCAAGATAAGGCAGTATAACTGCATCAATCTCCTTAATGTTGAAGACTTCACTAGCAATCGTGCAACAGTCCTTGTAGTAGCTATCCTCATTTGAAGATAATGGCGAAAAGTCTCCGCTTACAAGAGAGATGACGCAGACCCCATTTTCCTTGGAATAGATGACCTTGTCTATCTTAAGTTCGATTTTATCCTTCAAGAGTGCATATGTTCTTGCAACTACCTCGGCAGGATCGGCTTCAGGATGCCCGACCAATGTTTCATCATTTGTCTGTATTTCATTTTTAGGAGAAGTAGATAAACAGGCACTTAATACTAAAACAGCAATTGGTATTAGAAACACGATATATTTTCTTGATGACATTTGATAGCCTCAGATATTTTGTTAAATTGATAAAAACTTTATATATAAATTTTTAGATAAAATTATATTAAATCATGTATTCATAGTTTGATGGGACATCCTCGAATCGTTTCCATTCGTACCACGAAGAAAGATTCAAAATATTGGCCCAATCGTTGATTCTTTTTAGATCTCCGTCAAAGTTGTTTTTATATTTGTCCATAATCTCGATAAGTAATCTGCCTTTATCCTCAAATTCAAAATCATCATAGCTGCCTAGTAACTCAAATTTTGTCTTTTTGGCTAGGACATTAAAATAAGCGTAGTTCATTGAATGTGAAGCTTCATAGATTTTAGAAGGTGTTATTTTTCTAACATCTTCAATCAATCCCCCTAAAGCTTCCTGCAGCTGGGATTGAAAAGAGATTTTCTGAAATTCTCTTAATCCAGGATATTCATTATAGATCCAATCTTCGATTTTTAGATCAACTGGCTGATTTGTAAGTTGCATTACTAGCCCCTTGAAAAGCATTTCAATTAACTTCTCAACCTTTGATTTAGGCATGACTTTGGATATGGAATCAATATCATTTGCTATCTCGTTGATAGCAGTCTCAGAACTCTTGGAAGATATAAAAGGGATTAATCTTTCTGAAGGATCGGATTTGAATATTCTTATGATGTGGCCGCATTCATGGGCTATAATGTGATTGATGCTTTGGCTTGCGCCCTCTTTGTAGTATACAATATGATTCTCCATATCATTTCTGGCCATCTTAAGCTTTGCATGTGATGTTATTTCCTTGTTTGGTATAAATTTGAATCTTTTCTCTGTAAGGCTCTCCACCTTTTCTAGGATCTCCTTTGTTTCAGGGATAAGTTCCAAGCTCATGAAATCATAACTCGCAAAATCCAATAATGTACTGTTTATGTTAATTATTTCTTTTAAGCTTATTTAAGAAAATATGAAAAGAAATACTTTTTACCTATTTCCCTATTTTTTTTCCATATTCTTATATATGGGGAAAAATATACTTATTGCATGTATAATTATAAATTCTTTATTAGATCTATTCTTGTTATTACTTTCTTATTATTGATTATTTCTCCCGGGTGTACACTTTGGACTAAAGCGAATTATAAAGAGTCTGGAAGAGAAGGTTTTGATGAACTAAAAAAAATAGAAGAAGCGCCCGAAAAATATCAATATGATTTAGATATTGAATCTAAAACTAAGACTGATTATAACACAGAATTGTTTTCAATTATCGAAGAACATTACATAAAAGCCAATCGAACATTTAGTAAAATGAAAGAACATGCCACAACAAACGATGAAAAAGAATTAGCAAGTAGCTTGATTAAATATACTTATTACAATGGATTACGTGTTCCAAAATTAAGGGATTTACTTATTTATTTATCCAAAAATAATGTATCCGATGAGAATGCCTACCTTCATCCTGAAGCCCTAATGTTAGCAAGAGATATAAAATCATACCAAAATTCAGCAAATCTTGAATTGGAAAAGGCCAAAGAAATCTTGGGCAGGATGCCCGAATACCAAAAGGATTTTGCCTATCTATATGAATTGGAAAGTATATTTGAATTGGAAACTGGGCAGGACAAAAAAGATAAGCCTTCCCCAATACAAGAGACAAACGCCAATATAATTTCGGATGAGATTTTTGTATATCTTTTATCTGCTTTTATAATTATTATATTTATAATAATACCCTCTGGGATAGCTTACTATTTAGTCAGGAAAAAAAGCAATAGAGAAGAAAAATTCTTAAACTCTGCTTTAATGGGGGTAGGATTTTTCATAATATGTATTGGAATGCTACTTATATTTTCGAGTGGTATGAACATTTCTTTTTTAACCGGTGGAATTATAATCTTACTATTCGGAATTTTGTTATTAATCTTATATATATTATATTATAAAGACATTCCTTTAAACCTTAAGAAAAGAAATAAATCAAATGCGAAAACAAATGATTCCAAGTTGGAAATAAATCTCGATAAAAAAGATAAGTCTCTTGAATATCTAAAAAGTTTTGACAAACTAACTGAAAAAGAGATAGTTGTATTTCTCTATCTTAAAAACAATCAAAATATTTCCAAAGATAAATTAAATGAAATGTTTGGCGAAGAAATAATTAATTCTCTTATCGCCAAGGGCCACTTTACTGAGGAGAATGTTGATCAAGACTAAACATTTCTATACGCACAAATTATCTTAGATACGCTATTCGACAATTCATATAAACTCTTTACCCAGTCTAAATACTCTTTGATTGTCTTTTCTTGCAAAAATTAATCCCTACGGCACAGTCATTTCTGGCCTTAAAAATAGAGTTGCATTACTGGAGAAGGAGCTTTCTATAGTTGGGCAGGACGGCAACCTCTACTTAAAGGAAACATCCGAGCCGAAGTTCCCAACGATATCTAAGGAGAAGATCCTGAAATACTGTGATCATTCCCCGCTTGTCCAGCCAATCCACAACGCAATAATACGTGAGGTCACAAACGCCGGATGGTCGATCAAGCCCCTTTTCAACTCTAAGTGCAGCAAATGCGGGAAAGAGTATGATAGACCTGAAGATGTTAGTTGTGATTGCGGGGGGAAAATATTAAGGCCAGAATTAGAGCAAAAAAACAAGCTCCAGTCCTTCATAGACAATCCTCATCCAGATATAGATCTTTATTCAATCATAAGATCCGCCCTCAAATGGGAGCTTTGTATTGATGACTATTATCTATCCCTTTCTTACATAAGGCAGAACGACAGGGGAAAGTATTTCATAATGGAGGCGCCCCAGGCACTCTATGTTGAGAATCCTCTTTTGATTGGGAAGGTTAGGCGTGGCGATTCTGATTGGTCGTACTTCTGCCCCATCTGCAATCTGCTTGATGAAGAATATTTATCAGAGTCAAAGGGGAAGTGCCCCAAGCATAAAATAGAGCTTTGGGAGACGGCATACGTACTTTATGCCGGGAGAAGGATAAGAAGGCGCTACTCCAAAAGAGAGATAATAGAGGGCCACTTCAATAGGAGACTCCCGGATGAATATGGCACTCCAATAATCCAGGCATGCATAAATCAGATAGAAGCGGCCCTAAATCTAGACCTCCTGAATCGTGACACTTTTGAGAAGGGCACCCTCGCAAAGATATTCGCCTTCGAGGGCTATACGCAGGACGAAGTGGCTTCTTTAGAGCAGGCAATAGCATCGATGGCCGAAAAAAGAAAAAGCATAGGTTCAAAGCTATTCAATCTTTTCCTGGGAAACTCGAAAGGCAAGATAGAGATCCATGATGTGCTTTCTGATCCCTCAAAACTCCAGGCTCTGGAGTGGCACCGCTACTATCGTGACATGCTCCTCTCAAATTACGGAGTGACCCCAGTCTTTGCAGGTACAGTTGAGAGCGGAAAGGCTGGGAACAACCCGATGCTGCAGATTGACGTGATGGCGAACACCACAAAGGCATGGATGAGGACAATCTCTGAGCCCATAAACACTATTCTGCTTTCAGCTCTTGGAATAACGGATTGGTACTTTGATTTTGATGAGATAGAGCGTGAAGACAAGAAAGAGTCGGCATTGATCCAAAAGCTAAGGGCCGAAACAGTCGCCATCTACAGAAGCTCCGGTCTTGAGATTGAGATAGAAGACGATGGCACCATTAATCCGATCATAACAAAAGAAACAAAGCCAAAAGAGCCCATCCCGCAGATAGAAAAACAGAAAGATCCTCTAGACAAATTGTTCGATGATTTTGAAGATGCACTCTTCCATATTTCAAGGGATTATGAGAGCGGCCTGCTTCAAACTCTGGAAAACAGTTCAAAAGATAGGGCCAATCTTGATAATGAAATAACTCCAGCCGTATCAGACGTTACACTAAAGCTAGGCGCCGAGCTTAGGGCCAATATTCATCTTATTTTTAATCATGCTTACCTAAATACAATTTCTAAATACGCAAAAATAATCTCAAAAGATGATATCAATCCAAACATACTGAAATACCGGAAGGAGTATTTTGAGAGTTACGTCTCGCCCTTCTTCGATAAGTGGGAGGATAGGGAAAAGGAGAACATATTCAAGATTATCGAGGAAGAAATTCTAAAAGGCTACAACTGGCAGACAGTCAGAAAAAGATTGTCAGAGGATTATTTCGAAAGAAGGGATTCTTACTACTGGCGGATGGTGGCAAGGACCGAAGGAACGAGAGCGTTCAGCTTCGCATCAGAGCGGGCGGCAAAGGATCTTGGTGCCACCGAGAAGAGATTCATTTTTACTGAAGATGGCCTTGCATGTGTTAGCTGTGTCCAGGCCTCAAAAGAGGGATGGCTTCCCATTGATTCAGAAACCTCATTTGGCAATCCACCGCTTCATCCGAACTGCAGGTGCTACTATGAGTTCCGGATAGGGCCAGTTACCAAAAGGTGGGATGATGTGCCAGCTGAGAAGAGGAAAGACTTCACCGAAGAGATGCAGGATGCTCTATGGGAATACTCCTCCACTTCCTATTACATAAACACGATATTGAGGCACCCCTTGGATTATCTAAAGAGGATATCCTACAAGCTTCAGATAGAGCGTGCACTGAAAGCGATTGAAACAATGAAAAAGATATTCAATTTAGAAGGAAGCAAAATCAACGAAGAAGGTGTTCTTCTTTGGAGGGGCCTTGATGAAGCTGACATATTAGATCATATCCTTGATCCAAATGATCCTGAGCTAAAGGATATTTTCGATGACAAGGGATTTTCAAGCACAAGCAAGGATAGCGACATTGCCCTTGCTTTTGGTTATCATTACATGCAGGTAAGCGAAGGCCATATAACAATGCTTAAAATCCACGTCCCTTACGGAACAAGGGTGATTTATATTGGAAATTCATATGAGTACGCCCAGGAGGAAGTCATACTGCAAAACGGATCAATTTTCCGCATAAATAACACTTCTTTCAGGGATCTTACAGAGTCTGAAAAAGAACTACTGTACAATGAAGGCATGGACCCAGAAAGACAAAAAAATATAAAGGTCAAAATCTATGATGTGGACTACCTAGGTGATGCAAATATCAGAGCTTAAGAAGGATGATCCGGGCAGGAGATTTGTCGCAGGAGAATTTGTAACACGTGGCATAAATCTATGCAAGATGTGCGTCCATTACAGAAATGACAAAAAGTGTGAAGCATTTCCGGACGGTATACCCCATGAGATATGGATCCTCAAGGTATTGCACAAAAAGCCATATCCCGGCGACAATGGAATAACTTACAAGCCGCTTCCAGAATATGACAGCTCTATTGAAAACATAAACGCTACATATGATAAATATTTCTCTTGATATAAAGGCAGAACCTTTGAAATCAGTTCTAAAAAAGGCCCCGTTTGAAGTTGACAGGATTGTTTCTGAGGAGATAGCTAACTGGGCACTCAGGACTTCTAATCTTGCAAAATCCAGATCACCAGTTAGAACTGGAAATCTAAGGCAGTCCATAACGCCGGCAAGAACAACTGATTCTGCAAGCGTTTCCGCCCTTGTCATGTATGCAAAGTTTGTCGAGCCCCCTCCTCTTGGAGTTCCGATGAAGCGGAAGATGACGAGAACTATGTTTCTATACAACTCCGCCATGGAGGAACTTGACGTGACTGTTCTAAAGATTAATGATAGAATCAAAGAGCTAATGGAAGTTTAGATCATGGAAGACTCATTCAGATTTCAGGGCGAGTTCTTCAAGGTGAACGGCGAGGAGGACTTCTTCATATTCGGCCCGGCATCGGCAGAGATGCTGGATAGCCAGGGGGACGTCATAAGGATTGACGCTGTGAAGAAGGCACTACCAGAACTTTTGAAGCGTGCAAGGGTCACCGTCGACCACAAGGACCAGATAGTAGGCGAGATTATCGAGTCCTTTGAGAAAAAAGGCCTTATTTACAAGACAGAGGTAAGGCCACCAAACGACGATGAGCTCTCAAAATTTTCTAGCCTTGAGAAGGAGAAGGAGGCCCTATTCGTCTTAGCAAAGGTCTGGGACGATACGGAATACTGCAGGGAGGTAAGAAAAGCCATAGAGAAGGGCGACTACAGATCATATTCTATTTCTGGTAACGTCCTAAACTCTAGGCCTTGCAGCTCAAGCGAGGGCTGCACAAGAATCGTATCTGACCTAAATCTATCTGCAGTCACCATCTGCCGCTCAGGTGCAAACCCAGCGGCGCAGTTTGACATCTTAAAAGAGGAAAAAGAGATGCCGGAAGAAGTTACAAATGCCGAGGAGAAGGGGCCTGAGTTTCTCACCCGCTCCGACTTTGAGGCATACAGGAACGACCTTGAAAAGAGGCTTGAGCCACTTTCAAGAATAGATGAGATCCTTGGAATTCTTAAGGCCAAGGAGAACGACACTGGCCCTAAATTAGAGCTCGAAAAAATCAGGGAGGAGATAAAGAAAGAGATCCTCTCAGAGTTCAGGCCGGTCCAAAAGTCAGAGGGAGTCTCTCAAAAGGAAATCTCAACTGACGACATAGTATCAATGCTATCCGAGAAGAGGATCTAATGACAGCTCCATTTTTCAAAAGCTACGAGGACATGCTGGACTACTACTACTGGCAGCCGCTGAAGAGATCAGGGGTCGACCCGAAGGTATTCCAGAAGTATAACAGGGCAAGCGACATCGCAGAGGAGATAGATCTTTCAAAGTCTGATGCTCCAGTGCTCACATCAACTACAGGGGTAAAAAACGTCCTTTTCGGGGCAACGCTTTACTCCCAGATAGTCACTGAATCAAACGCATTTGCACTACTCCCAAAGAGGCCTTGGTCAAAGTCAGGTTACAGGGCACTAACTGCTGCAGGTCTAACAACTGGCGGTCACATAACAGAGGACGGGGCAATACCTGAGACAAAGAAGCCAACGTTTGCAGAGATAACTGTGACACCACATACCGTAGCAAGGGCCACAAACATTTCTGAGATGGAAAGGCTTCTCGAGCAGAAGGATGACACCATAAAATGGGCTGATGTCGTTTCATATACTGCCGATGAGTTCAGGAACACTTTGAACAGGAACATATTGGCCGATGCAGATGGTGCAGCAACAGATGGCAGCATAATAACTCCACTTGACAGGATCATCTCTTCCTATTCTGAGTTAGCAGAAACAGAGCTCACCACAAACGAGGGGGACGTCTACGGCCTTGACAGGGACGCTGAAGCTTCATGGACAGATGCTAATGTTTCGCATGGCGGATCATCTGGAACTGAGACTGACCGGACCCTAACGCTTTCCATGATAGATGACGTCATAGCAGAGTGCGAGCCCTACTGGGACAGCGGAGGTAGGAAGAATAAGGCCATCTTGACAGGTTATGACACCGCCAAGCGTATAGCCCAGCTTGAAAGGCCCAAAGAGGTCTACACACCCGACGCCTACATCGAGTTCACTGTGAACGGGATAAAGGTCAGGGGAAAGGAAGCTGGCATACCAGTTGCAACATTTGACGGCATCCCGATTTTAAGGAGCAACAACGTCCCGAAGGACACCATATCCAGAATTTACATCCTGGATCTCGATCATGTCTCTCTGGAAATGCTTAAACCAATTACTTACGTTGAGACAAGCGATCCTTTCATCCAGAACAAGTTCGGGACAGAGGGCGTATTCTCCTGGATTGGGGAGATATGGTGCGACCGCTTCAAGGCCCAGGGAAAGATCAGGGGTCTGAAATAGGCCCTATTTTTATTTTAGGCGATTACCATGGCTAAGGTTAGATACGATGGACCCGAGACCTACTACACCGTCCAGGGCACAACTGGCATAGTCTACCAGTTTACCGGGAGGGACAAGGTCTCAGAGGTAAGGAATCCAGAGGACATAGAGATGCTAAAGGGAAAGGGCGGATTTACGGTGATAGAAGGAATCGAGCTTGGCAATATCAAGAAGGTGAAGTGATGGCATTTTCTAGCGTGATAAAGGGGTACGGCAAGAGCGGGGACAAGGCAACTACATGGGGAACTTTCACAAACGGAGTTTCAGACACAGGTGGCGACATAAACACTGGGCTTGTCATTTGCGAGTCACTTTCACTTGAGTTCACAGGCTCTGCCGTAGTGGCAGATGCTGCCGCAATAAATGAGTCGTTTCCATGCGCAGGAAATGCCGTAACGATAGTAACAACTGCAGACGCTGACGGCATCTGGCGGGCCGTAGGCTACTAAAGGTGGCTTAATGGAACCCGCCGATCACGACATCTTGATAGAGATAAAGACCGACCTCTCCTGGATAAAGAAGAAGCTAAACGACCAGTGCGAGTCATACAAGGAACACGAGGATAGGTTAAGCTCTCTTGAGACCTGGAAGGACAGGGCAGCTGGGGCGATCACCATAGTTGAGTTTGCAGTTGGCGGCGGGATAATCTTCTCAATAATTTCAATACTGTTGTGGCTTGCGAGGCCCTAAAATGGATGCACTTTCGATTGTATATTCTGGCGAATCTGATGCGGCCATCTGGATTGAGAATTCAATTCTCACTTTGAGCCTTGATACTGAAACTGAATTTGATATTACTGGCAGCTCTTTGGAAGATCTAGCGCTGGCCCTAAATTTAGTGGAGGGCATAACGGCTGTTTTGATAGCTGACGGGGATATCCAAGCATCAGATCTAAACGAGATATCAAGCGAATACTCTGCCGACATAAAGTCCAGGCCCTATTTTTTAGGCCACGGGAACTACTCAAATCCTAAGAAAGTCTCTGAAGTTTCCCACAAAAATGCTGAAGAGATACGAAACTCTTGGCTTGACGAGGCCGATGCACTGATAGAATCACTGACCGGCCTTAATTTTAGGGCCAGATCATTAGAGGGTGTCTCGATTGACATAAGGGCAAGAGACATTTTCTCAAACGAGGATTACGGAGACTACCGCCGTGCAAATGGACTTTATTTTAGGCAGTTTGCACCGATAACTTCAATTGAAGCACTTGCAATAGACGGAGTTTCTGTAACGCCCTCAAAAGCCATAGTGGATTATGACAGGATTATTCTCTCTTCAAGCGCTGAAGTCTCCTCATGGCAAATCGGAAAATCCAAGGCTACAGTATCCCTCACATACGGCTATGCAAAAGGCTCAAGGGAGTCTGTTTTGGCATCGGAGTTTGCAACGCTCTACACCTGCAACATGCTCTTTGAGTCCGACCTAAGGCTGAGACAGAAGGCAGGTGCCACAAAGATAACGCATGCATCAGTCGTCTTTGAAAATGACACGATCCCAGAAGAGGCCATCTCGAGAAAGGAGATTGAGCTTAGGATGAAGCTAATCTTAGAGCATCTGCCAAAGAAGATGAGGAGTGTTTTAGGATGAGCTTTGAACCGATCTCATTTCTCGCAAACGTTGAAAGAATCTTCAGCACAGCCACTGGACTTTCTGATGTAAAGAGTTGGACAAGGCCTACAAAGCTCTCAACCTCCCTTGAAACTCCTGAAGTTGCAATCGAGATTATAGCGGGCAGCATGGACTCAATATCGCTGTCTTACCCCAACAGGCAGATTGAGTTTTATGTCCGATTTGTGATCTTTGAAGAGCAGACATCAAACGCATCTAAGATTGGGACAATCTATTCAGGGATCATCGATGCGGTGAGAAGCAATCCAGACCTAAAAACAAAATCCGGATCTGCAACTTGCGATTATTTTGGAACATTTTATGGCAGAAATATCAGCTTTGATCTGGCCGCAACTGAAAGAAATGGTGTTTCTGTAAATGCAATGAAAATCGACGTACCATGTCTGGTACGGGACATCTAGGTGAAAATCATGGCTTATACAAAAGGAGACGTTTTTGTAAAAAAGGAAAGCACGTGGGGAGTTGGTGTTGATCCAACTTCACCCACAAGCGGAATAGATGAGATATTGGGCCTGGACTCTGAATATGAGTACGGCCTTGAAAATCAGATAACTGCTGTAAATCCGGCCGCAATGGCATACCCTTCAGAGATATCATACCACACTGCAAAGGCAAGGGGGAAGATAGATTTCGTATATAACGGGGCACTGCCGTTTGCGCTGATGCTCGGAGGGATTTCAAATTCAGATCCCCTAGAAGATGAATCGCCTTACACATGGACGATAACGCCCTCAGGCACTCCAATTCCTTTCACAACTTCTTGCCTCATGAAAGGGACAAATGACAAGATAGCGCAGATTCTTGGGTGCTACGCAAAGAGCCTATCATTTAAGATGGGACTAAACGAGCCGGCATCTGGAACTCTCGACATTGTTGGAAAGGACCTGGATTTAAACAATCCTTTCACTGCCCCAACAACAGTCGCAGTTGATGACTCAAAAGCATGGAAGCCCCATGAGTTCACATATTCTATAGGTGCAATATCGGGCATCACATACATAACGGATCTAGAATTTTCAATCTCAAGAGGCATTGATGTAGGACACGGCCTTGCTGCAAGATCCCCCTCGACAGCATACTCCGGAAAGTTTGAGGCAATAAATGGATCAATAACAGCTTACATCCCAGACTCAATAACTGCAAACGAAATAGAGCAGCTGGTGCTTGGCGGGACCTCTACAAATGAAGCACTTGCTGCAAAGGATATTGTAATTGACAAGGGCTATGCAGACGAGGCATCAGATTCTCTAAAGATAACTCTTTCAAACTGCATCTTTTCAGACTACAGCGCAGTATTCCCCCTTGACACAAAGATGAGCTACAAGTTTTCATTCTCTGGCACATCCGCAGAAGTTTTTTGGGAGGCACCTTTTGCAAAGACCAACTGGTGAGGCGATCATATGGCGATAGTTGAAAAATCATACTTTCTGCATGAGCGGGATGAAAAAGGGGAGCTGAAAGCAATCATTATCGAGATTGAGCATGGCAAGGATGCCAAGGTCATACCAATCCCTGAGGGCGAAATAGCACTTTTGTCAGATCCTCAAAAAGGATACGATATTCTATCAGCACATATTGTTGAGCCAAAGCTTTCCTCTGATGAAATCAAAAAGTTTGGGAAGACAAAGGCAATTGCGCAACTAGTCCAAAAGCTCCTTGATATCAGTGACATAAAAGAATCCTTTCGTTCTGAGCCTGGAAACAAAGGCAAGGCTCCTTGAGGAGCAGGTGCTGCACCAGCTTGGATATAAGGTTTGGGAAATACCAAGACTCACAATCCTTGAAAAAAGGAGGCTTGTGAGGGGCTATATTTTGTACCAGAATCCGGAAGACACCCAGGAAGAAAAGAGAATTCAGGCCGAAGAGCTTATCAAAAAGAGAAAAGAGCATGCAAGAGCAAAATGTCAAGATAACTGTAACTGCTGAAGACAGGGCATCAGGCCCTATAAAAAATGTTGAGTCGGCGCTTGGCGGCCTTGAGAAGGGCACATCCAAAGCCGGCGGGGCAATGTATTCTTTGGGCCATGCGGCAGAGGTAGCTGTGGGAACGATGGCAACTGCCATAACGACCTACGGCATTGCCGCAGTACAAAACTTGAATCGTGAGATGGTAAAGCTCTCTTTAGAGCAATCAAAGTTTCAGTCACAGACAGGAAATCTTTTGAAAAATGCAGGAATACAGTCCTACTCAAAGCAGATTGAAAAGGTGATAGGCCAGCATTCTGAACTGACATCCATCGACGACATCTCAATTCGGAAAAGCTTCAACAATCTGATAGCCGTAACAAAGGATTATGACCGGTCGCTAAAGCTCTTGTTAGCAGCGGAAGACTATGCAGCAGCAGAGGGTATGGATCTAGAGACTGCAACAAAGCAAGTTGCAATGGCTCTTAGTGGGAGCACATCAACGCTCGAACAGAACGGTGTCGTCCTTGATTCAGTCAGCATGAAATCAATGTCGGCAGCACAAAAGATGGACTACCTGGCAAAGCAGATGGAAAAATCTTTTGGCGGAAGTGCAGAGGCGCTCAGGAACTCAACTGCAGGGATATTTGCCAATTTTCAAAATCAGGTCCAAAATCTAAAGACGCTTTTTGGAGATGAGCTGACCGGGGCAATAGCGCCAACATTAGAAAACATTGCAAACAAGATTTCAGAGATGATAAACTCCGGGGAAATCCAACCGCTTGTAGATGCGTTTGGGAATCTTTTAGAACATTCGATAAGCTTTGGTTCTGAACTTGGCAACATTATCATGAAGCTCGCTGGCGTTACTTCTTCTGAAGAGGCGATCACAAAACTGGCCGATGCTTTTGACAGGGTATCATATATTTTGGGCATAATTGAAGATGCGCTTTCCAGGATAAGTGTCATTATCAAGGATTTACACCTTGACAAGATTATAGATCTTGGACTTAGGGCAACAAATCCCGGGGGCATGGCCATTTGGGATTATGCGGGACAACAAGTGCAGTATGAAAAGGCCGGAGCTTATACCTCTTATGAGGCGGCTGCTAGGGGGCAGTGGGTTAGCCCTGGGGCTGTAAGTCCAAACACACTTCCAATAGAATCAGAAAATGCCGCAGATGCATTGGGACGCTTGCGAGAGATAGAGCGTGCTGAAAATGAAAACAAGGAAAAGACAAAGCAAAACAGTCTTGAAATCACAAACAACACAAATGCGGTGCAGCTTGCAAATGAATATCTGGCTATTTTGAGGGGCAGCACAAGCAAAACTGCAGGGGAAGTTGATCAGTTGGGCCAAACTGCTGGCGGTGCAGTCAACTACATGAACAGCGCAATGAACATTGTCAGGCAGATGTTGAATCCTTCCGGAGGGGGCGGCAGCGGCTGCAGGACTTTTGGATCTTCTGAAAGAGTTCAAGCTGGAAGCGATATAGTCTATGAAGGCCCCGAAAGGGGGAATGCAGTCGTTACAAATTCTTTTTCAAGCGGCGGCGTAACTTACGAGACAATCCGCAATAGCTCCGGTGGTGCTCTCGTCGGTTACATGAACACAGCAACTGGAGAAATCTCAAAAAGAGTAAACGATGCTTTGATTACAAAAAAAGGCGAAGTTGTGCAGTTCCACAAGGATGACAATATTCTGGCGTTCAAGGATGGATCAAAGCTCCAGGGAAAAAGCATGGTCGTGAACAATACCTTCAATATTTCAGGAAGTGGCGACCCAGACAAGATCGCCGATGAAATCCTGAAGCGAATCAATAGAATCACCAGGGTGGGATTCTAGAATGGAAGCAAAAAGCAAGACGGAATATCTCGTGACATGGGTAGTCAGAGATAAAGACGGCAACATAAAAGAGATGGGAAATGACTACCCGAAAATAGAAAAAACGGAGAGTTGAATCTTATGGCAACACTCGTGAACAAAGGCCTTGAAATGAAGGCCAAACTCTTGAATGGTGTATCTACTGCCCCATTCACATATATCGCACTAGGCTCTGGAACAACAGCAGAGGCAAACGACCAAACAGCATTAGTCACAGAAATTACAACTAACGGCGGAGCAAGGGCGGCTGCCACTTGCGAATATGAGGCTGACTACAAGGCAAAGTGGACAAAGACCTTTTCCTTTACAGGAAGCTTATCCGTCAACGAAGTTGGAATTTTCAACGATGACGGGGATCCTGCAGGGGACATGCTGATGAGGCACAAGTTCTCAGCGACAAAGGCTGTTGAAGGCGGCGACTCTCTGCAGATCATTATCAAAGAGACTGAATCCAGGGCATAAATCTATTTTTTTTTATTTTTTTAAAATTGGGTAAAGTGATAGACTGGCCGGATACGACTACAGTTTTTCAGGTGTGAATAAAAAGCAAGAGGTAATTGAAAAAAGGACTCTTACTTCAAAAACATTTCAAATTGCGCCAGGAAAGTTCAGAAAGATCTATCACGAAAAGCCCATCCATTATGAAGATGACAATCACAATCTAAGAACTATTGATATAACGATCCGTGAAGAAAAAGACAAATTCATAATGGACAAGCACAAATTTTCTGTTGGATTTAGAAAAGACAGAAAGAAAGAAAAATATTTTGGCTTCCGAAAAGGGTATGATCAGCAATACGAAGCAAGTATCGCTAAGATCATACTGAATGGGGAAGAAGTTACTTTTGATAGATTTACCAAAATTGTGCGGGTAAATGATTACGAACTGAAGCACGTCATTTCTGATGGCATCTGGATCCACAACAGGGTCCATGAGCGCTATGTCCAGGAATCTATTGTGGTGGATACCGAAAAGATCCATTTGAAAGATGTTGAAGTCTGGTATGAGCTGCATCTGAAGGGACTCCATCCGAAGGGGAAAAAGGCAGAAACATTTACTTTTGAACTGGATACAAAAGAAAAAATCTGGATACCCAGGCCCAGGATGTGGGTAGAAAATCTTGATTACTTCTCGCAACCTTTGAAGCACAAGATCGTAAAAAAAGAAGGCAGAATTTTCTATGTCAAGTACTTTGATGATAAGGCCAAAAATTGGGCGTGGATGGTCCAAAAATACGGCCTTCTCGGTCCCGGCAATGAAAAACTGAAAGGCAAAAAAACAATATATATCGATTCTACAACTTATTATTCCACTTCTGCAGACGGGGATATAAAAGGAACATACAGCACGTCTTGGAGCACGGCACGCACAAGTGGTGCCACAGTTTATGACACCGCCACAGCCATAGTTGTCAGCACGAGCAAATCCTTTGATAAGCAGCTTCTAGGCTATGCATACACGATAAGAAGGGGATTTCTATACTTTGATACTTCAGATATCCCAGACGGCGCAACAATCGATACAGCCGCTCTTTCTGTTTATGTCTATTCAACTAGCAATGGTGCCACGCTTTGCGCATTGAAAGGGACACAGGCAGCTTCACTTACAACAAGCGATTTCACAGCGTATAGCGGGAGCTCTTATGGCACTATAGCTACAAGCACCAACGGCTACAAAACAATCGACCTTGACGCAACTGGCAAATCAGACGTTTCAACAACAGGCACAACAAAATACTGCTTGATGGAATACACCTATGATTATGCAGATAGTCCGCCCAGCCTGACTACTGCTTATACCGGATATATCTATTCGTCTGAGTATTCTGGGACAAGCTATGACCCAAAGCTTGTGATAGAATATACCGAGGCTTCTGGAGAGGAATATGAAGAAACAGTTACTTATACTGGAAATGCTGCAGTTGCGGTGACCGCAGCCGGAGTAGCTCGAGCAGCAACAATAACTTATACTTCAAACGGTGCAGTTTCTTGCACTTATGGCTTGATATATTCTGAGACTATAGCTCTCACAGGATATGGATCAATAGTTATACAAGATATTGATACCGATATTGAAACAATACTTATCGCCAGCAAAGGCAGTGTTTCTTGTGAAGAACAAGTGGGGTATAATTCATTAGCTGAACTTACAGGGACAGGTGCAGTAACAATTGCGGCAACAGCAGCATACAGCCAAACAATCACTTACCAAAGCTATGCGGCAGTTGAAGTTGCAACTGTTACTGATTATATTTGTAATATTAACTATACCAGCTTGGGCGCTGTCGTTTCCCAGGACAAAGACACTGATATTGAACTTATCACATTTTCAGGTTATGGATCATCTGCCGTTTCTGCAATTTCCAGCTTGGCCTTATCTGTAACTTTTGATGGGGCCGGAACAACTGAAGCTTTAGGGCATAAACAGTTGGTCAGTATTTCAAACATCACCGGCGCAGCAACTTTTGAAATAGGCGCAATCTTAGGGAAAGTAGTTGAAGTCGCATTTGGCGGCGCTGGATCAGTTACAATACAAGATATTGACATTGATCTTGAGATAATATCATTTGGGGCCCAAAGTGAAATACAAATCGCAGCAGCCACAAATTACTCATCTCTCGTAAACTACACAAGCATTGCTTCAATAGTCGCTTATGACGTAGAGACTGATATTGAACTGATCACATTTACCAGTGCCGGTGCATTTGGAGTATGGGATTATTCGGGGTCCACGGCAGTGGTAGAATACCAAAGCAATGCAGCAATTGAAATTACAACAGTCACGGATTATATTTATGGTATCAATTACACAAGCACCGCTTCAATAGTCACAAATGATATAGACACTGATATTGAACTTATCACTTTTATCGGTGCCGGGTCAGTTGAAATAAGCCGGACAACAGATTATACTTATAGCGCCTTTTTGAATGCGGCATCTTCAGTTGAACTATCTGCAATCGGGAATTATTTTTCTAATATAATCACGACAGGATTGTCCTTTGTCACCTTAACAGGGCATATGAATAAGTATGATCTTCTTGAAGTTTCTTCTCAAGCTGCAGTAGAGATAATCACGACAACAGATTATACTTATAGCGCTTTATTGAGTGCAGCTTCCTCAGTTACAATTCAGGACATTGATTATGATATCGAACTAATCCTTTTCTCTGGCCATGGATTAATCCAGATCCAGGATCTTGAGCTAATAGATTATATCTCAAAAGCTAAAATAATTGTTTATACTTTATGGACCCCTCCCGATATTATAATGCTCGGTGCCGGTTCCCTAGAGTTAGCCGCAAACACAGATTACATAATAAGCGCTACATATGCTGCAAATGGATCTCTTTTGCTCCAGGACATCGATTCAGACACTGACCTGATAGAGATTGCCGGCATGGGATCAATCACAGCAGAG
The DNA here is from genome assembly GCA_035362715.1 of Methanofastidiosum sp. NCBI lineage: Archaea > Methanobacteriati > Methanobacteriota > Candidatus Methanofastidiosia > Candidatus Methanofastidiosales > Candidatus Methanofastidiosaceae > Candidatus Methanofastidiosum > Methanofastidiosum sp. Next base: position 86,977 of record DAOSDU010000006.1, on the reverse strand, counting down.
ATAAAAACAGATTTCAAAAAAACACTAAACATTATCGGGATAGGGGATCTTACATTCAACGGCATCACCTCATATATCATCAGTGAAGCAATAACAAGTGATGCGCAAATGGATATTCAATTGAATACTTCATTTGTGGGGGAAAACGAAGCAGCTGGCGCCAGTACCATGGAAGTTGCAACTGCATGCGTCTATCACTCATTAATAGAAGTAGATTCTCATAGTTCCATAATTATCCAGGATGTTGATACAGATATTGAGATACTCACTTTTGAATCCAAAGGAGCATTTCAGTTCACTGAGGTTGAATCAATAAATTATTCTTCTTATGGCGCCTTATCAATAAAATCTGAAACATCCGGAGCGACACCACTTTTTTGGGCCATAATTGTGGGACAGGCTGGCGATGTTGAAATAGATCTTTCAGCCTTAAACATAATTGAATATGCAAGATTCACTGACGAGAAAGGAAAAAGATCGGATTACTTTGAAATCAGTTTATACAATGATAACGGGGCGTTATCCGAAACATTTGAGGTGGGGAATGAAGTATTCTTCTATGTCGATGAAAATGATCCGCCGGTCACAAAGATCTTCCATGGCCTTATCACCTCAGTTGAGTTTGAGCTGGACGAGTACAGGAGCAATCGCATAATACTTTCTGGCGAAGACTATGGGTCAATTAGGGCCGGCCAAACAACTATATCAGGCGCCGAAACTTATAACAACAAAACTGCCGATGAAATAGTTTCAGATATTATTTCTAGGTATTGCCCTGAAATAACAACAACTAATCTTGAAACTTTTGCGGAAGCAATTCCATCCATGACCTTTGCATGGGAGTATGTTGGCCAGGCAATTGATAAAGTTGCTAGCCTTGTGGGTGCTGACTTTTACATTGATGAAAATGACGATTTGAACTTCTACGATGCGGCGGATCTATCAGCAGACCACGTTATATCAAGTGGGGAAATCATAAGCGCTAAGATCAAGCGAGATGCAATGAAATACTTTGACAGGGTGTATGTTGTCGGCGGCAAACAGGGATTTTTGGATTTCAGCCAGTCCACAACTACAACAGAAGTTTCTCTGCACGATAAATCCTATGCCTCGACATTTACGCCCTCAAAATCAAATATACTGTTCCTGGACGTTTATGTCAAAAAGGTAGGAAATCCTCTTGATGATATGATCTTCACAATCGTAGAAGATAACGGCGGAAATCCAACTGGAAGCATTATCGGCTTTGGATCAATCCCTCAAGAAGATATTTCCACTGACGGCGGCTGGGTAAAAACAACGCTTGTTGATTGTCAGCTTGACATATCAAAAACAAACTGGATCGTTTTCAATATTATTGGCACGGCAACAGACACTTACAAAGTTGTGCATAATAACACAACGACAAGCGGCCATAAATACAAAACTCTTGCTGGATCATGGACCGCAGCAACTGGGAAGCTGGCCTTCAAGACTTACTATGGGGTGCAGATTGTAAAAAGCGCCACAACAGAAACAATGATGTTTGAATACCATACAGATATCCCAATTATAGATCTGACCATCCAGGAGGCAGACACTGCATTGACTTTGGCGCAGCAAAAGGCAATAGAATATGCGCTAAAAAATGCATCCCGACTCGTGATAAATCCCCCCGGGAAAAGATTGAAGGCGGGCCAGGTTATTGAGTTTACTTCCCTTCCTGGAATGCCAACGCTTGAAGATCAAACAATACTGTCGGTAACTTACGAGATAAAAGAGCGGCAGATTTCAACAGTCACCTTGACATGCACAGCTGCAGATGACTTTTACTCCGCATTTGCAAACTTGTTTTCCGAGCTTAGAAGGCTGAAAGTCAAAAATATCCTGGAATCACAGGAGCAGACAACAGATTATAAAGAGACAACTGAAACACCTGCAGTCGTATTATCAGAAAATATTTTTGAGACGGCAACAGATTATGAGACCGAATATGATGACAATGAAGCGAGATGGGACGTGAGCGATTGGACATAATAGAACTAGTGAGGGGGGATAAAAATCCTTACCTTGGAAAATTCAAGATTGTAGAATATGATCTTGAAAGAGACAAGGTCATTGGAGGGTCATGGCAGAAGAATCTGATCACAAACAAACTAAAAGCTGCACTTGCAGATGTGCTGACAGGAGATTATGATGCAAATAAACATGTTCTAGGAAAGTTAGCGGTGGGTACTGGAAGCTCGGCAGTTGCAGCAACAGATCTGGCCCTAACAACACAGTTAGGATCATTAAAATCTTATGTCCCCGGGAGCTTGCATAACAATACCTATTCAAATAAATCTGAGGCAACTTATTATTTTGATTACACGGAAGCTGATTATTATGGCACATGGGCGGAGCTTGGACTTTATGCTGCCAATCAGACAGACCTTCTTACTCACTCATTGATCTCTCCAACAAAAACTTTCAGCAACACAAAAACAATGACTGTTTATTACGTTATAGAATTTTAAAGGTATATTCATGACATTTACAAAAAAGGTATCGGCAGGGGCAAAAATCACCTCGGCTGATTTCAGGCAGTATTTCGGGGATTTCTTTCCTGAAGGCAAAAAGACAGGATTTACAGTTTCAGTTGACAGTGGCCTTAATCTTAGCGTTTCTGCTGGAACTGCATATGTAAAGGATGCGGCCGGGGGCATGTTTCAAGTTGTTTCAGATGCTGCAGAATCTTTGACAGCAACAGCAAATAGCACAAACTATGTTTATCTGCATTCTGACAACGGCGCTAACTGGCTCACAATCTCAACTTCCGTAACTTTGCCGGATGATGCGATGCTACTTGCGACAGTTGTTGCGGGGGCTAGTTCAATCTCTTCAATTACAAACGTTATTTCGGGATTACCCTCGTTTGTACCGCCTGGAGTTATTGTGGCTTGGAGTGGGGTATTAACAAGCATCCCATCAGGATGGCTTCTTTGCGATGGAAACAACGGGACGCCTAATCTAATTGACCGCTTCCTTCAGGGCATAACGACTTCTTCAACAAATCCTGGGACAACTGGCGGTAGCCATACAAAGACTGTAGCAGGGTCTTGGACTTTTGCAGGGGACACCACCACAAGAGTTGCAGGATTTACAATTGATATTAGGCCAAAATATTATGAAGTGGCATGGATTATGAAAGCATGAGAGAATATTATTGTGTTAGATGCGGGGTAGTTTTGGCAAGGCCGATTGAGAGGACTGCTAGCTATTGCTATGATCAGAAGACCGAGGGAACTTTTTTAGTTTGTAAGAAGTGCAAGAGAAAGAGAGACAGGGTTATCTGGTAATTTATTACTATTTTTATATATAGTCTATTTAATCTTAAAATCTTTCAGTGCAAGCTCAATATCATCAAGTTTTATTGTTTTTCTTTTAGCATGAGTCGAATAGTCTTTTGCCTTTCTTGTTATCTGCCTTGCATATTCTTCAAGTGCCAAGGCCAAAGCTATGCATGCATCTTCAGAAACTCTCTCTATCCCCTCTCCCCTAATCAATCTCCCAACTGCAGCCAAAGCAAGATCTTCGGGTTCTTTTATAATAAACCCCCCAAATTACCAAATCTTAATCAGAGCTATTAAAAATAAATACTATTTAAAACTAACTAAAAATAGCATAAATATGATATATTAATTATAATAAGAGAAGAATCTACCTTAAATTTAGCTTGTTAGATAATTAGAAATAGTATTTCGCCTAGGCTGAATTACAGACTATTTGACCACCTAGGCAATCTACCCGCTTAATTTCGATTTATAAATTTAATTGTTGAATAGTCCAGGGCTGTTCTGCCAAAAGAAAGTAATGGCGCCCTGGACAATAGCTAATTATTATTTTACCTTTATAAAAATTATTATCAAAATTAACTAATATATGCCAGTATAAAAATAAGTTCCATTTTTATAGATATATTTTACTTCCTTATTTTCTCTTAATAATTTCAAGGATTTTACAATGGCTCTTTCTCCAAGTCCTGGACAATTTTTTGATATATTCTTTGCAGTTAGAGGTTTTTCATTTGAAGCGTTGTTTTTTATGTACTCGTAGCAAAAACGTTGCGACATAAATAAAAAAAATTGTTACTCTTAAAAAAGATTACTATTCATTTTTCATGAAAGAATCTAAGTCAGATTGATGATTTTTAATATTTATATTATCTTTATTTGTTAGAGAGTTTATATAATCATTTGGTGTCATAAACAATAGTCTCAAATAATTAATTAGTTCTTCATCTGATAAATCAAAAATAAAATCGCCTGGATTTTTTCCTTTTATTGATGATTTAACAGTTTGAAATTTCAATGCTGTACGTTTTAAAATTTCCCATATTTTTTCTCCATTACCTATTACCTCTTCTAGTTTCTCTGCATCTTCATTTTTCGGAACTGAACCTCCAAAATCAGTTCTAAACCAATGGCCTACTGTGTGGAGATAATTATCAGGAAAAACTTCCAATAAATCCTTAATTTTAAAGTCTTTACTCTCTCGTATTATCGATAGTATTTTCGCAATTGTTGGTTGATCCATCCTATATAATCTCATTTTAGCAAAATAGTCGCCTTCCATGATTTTTCTAGCACCTGGAGAAGCGCCCCAGTTAACCCTTTTTACATCTGCAAATTTACTTGACGTTTTTTTCTTATTCTCAAATGAATTTATTTCAATAATTTTTCCAATGGGGCTATATATAGATTTTAGATTTTCTAATTCTATCTCAATTTGTTCTGGCTCTATAATCGTTGGTATAGAGTCCTTGCCATTCAATAGTTCCTTTTTACAATTTGGGCATTTTGTCTTTGAAATAGGATTAAATATTTCTTTTAGAGTAGTATGGCAAAAAGGACATAAGAATTTCAAACCTTCCATTAAAAATTCGTCTTCCCCTGGGTGTATCACAAATTCTATAGAAGCTTTTCCATTCCATTGAACACATACTATTTTAGGGAACCCGTCTTCATAATTTTTTAGTATTTCAACAATAGTTCCCTCTTTAGTTTCTTTAGAAAAACTACTTTTGACCTTCATTCCAATAAATTTAATTTTATCCCAGTCAAATTCATTTTTCATTAAAGGATCAACTCTTATCCTATCAATATAAAATTTATACGGAACTATGGTGCTATCATTAGCAAATACAAAAATAGGATACCATTTGAAGTTATTGGAAATAATAATCATATTTCTTAAAACATAGTTATACCCATATATCCTGTTGGCATAATACAGGGCTTCTAGATCCCAATTCTTAACACCAAAAAAGTATAGGGCGTCCTTTCGGTGGTATTTCTTGAAATTGTCACCTGTAATGCCATTAAATGCAGCAATTAATTCTTTTGAAGTATTTGCAATGAATACTTCTCCATAAATATTGTTGATTATCTCATTAATTTCAGTATAAGAAGGATAGTCATTTGTGAGGGATTTCCATTTATATTCTATATGGTTTACTGGAACAATTTTTTGTATATCAACCCGCTCTTGGATAATCTTGACAAATTCTTCACTCATTTCGATCATTATAGAATATATTTCTAAAGGATTAAGATTGTTGTTTCTCAACTTTTTAACAGCATAAGCAGTAGTTCCAGTACCTCCGAAAGGATCTAGTACAATATCCTCCTTTTTTAGATTAATTTTTTTTAATAATTCATCAACTAGTTTCTCTGGGAATACTGCGGTGTGTTTCCATTTGGAAGGCTGTAATGGAATACTAAGAACATTATTTTCTTTTTTATAGATATTATGTTTATTCTTGGATAGAACTATTACAGGCTCATAAGTATTTGCAAATCTGTCCTTCACAGATGAGGGCATATGATTTGGTTTATACCACATAATAATATCTTCAACTATCCAACCATCTTTTTGCATGTGATAAGCAAGTCTATAAGGTATTAAAAGTAAGTTCGACTTTCCATACTTGTTAAAATATTTGTCGCCAACATTTAAGAAAAATATACCGTCATCTCTTAGTTTCTCTCTTAGTTTGCTAAAAACTGAAACTAGCTTCCCAATATATTCCTCTGAAGTCTTTTCTGAACCAATTTGGCCCTCAAATTCATAATCTCTTTGGGCCCAATAGGGTGGTGAAGTTATAGCAACTGCAATTGAATTATCCTCAAGAGAAGTTAGACATGCATAAACATCTCCATGTAAGATTGTATCCTCTGGCATAAGCATTACCTTTTGATTATTGGGTATCAGTATTAAAAATATATAAGATTTAAAGGTTGTCCTAAGTGTTATTGTATTAACAAAGAGGTCTTATGACCTCTCCAACTTTTACTCTTTTTCCTATTATCCCTCTATTTTTGAATAATGAAATATTATAAAATCGTGGCGTTGATGGAAAATGAGAAAATCTTTTAGGGTTACCTTCTATATCCTCAAACCTTAGATATATACCATTATTCTTGATACCAATTCTGCAGTCAACAGGGTAATTTGGATTTGATTCATCATATCCCCCTTTACCATTAAAAAAGAATCTGTCGAATTTATTGCCTTGAACTCCATTTGGAACATTTACTATATATAAGATTATATCAAAGTATTTGCTGCTGAGAGTATTCAAGGGATCAGTGAAAAAAGGGGAAGGATATGCCAAATAATTTAATCCTACTGCAAAACAGGTAACAGTTACATACTTCTTATTTTCTATTAATGTAATCTGAGGTAACACACTATGTTTTTTAGCCATTAGAGGATCTGGATGCTCAGTTTTTGCTTTTTTTAGCAATGGGGGTTCATATGATATTTGATTCCATTTTGCTTCAAATAGCCCTACTTCGTCCTCTACTAAAGAATCTCCAAGATTTCCTAAGGCATTCAAACTCTTAGAATCGACAAGTAATAATCCGCCGTCATAGTTCTCATTAATCTCAAAGTCTAGATCTAAGATCTCAGCTATTTTAGTATAAGAATTATTAGTTAGTACGACCGCATAATCTGAGGAATTTGGAGAATAGTATATACTATATTCAATTTCATTCTCAACAAACCATTTAGTCATATTTTCATTGACAAATCTTTCGATAGCTACTTTATATAATGGTGAGGAGGCGAGTCTCCATCTTAATTCCTTTTCTTTTTCTCGATCCAATGAAGAATTGATGCAAGATTCAAGAACATCTCTCAAATCATAATCATATAAGGTCCGTGCCCTGCCACTTCCCTGCCTTGAAAGAAACTGAAACATTTCATCAAAATGAATATTTTTGATATTTTTTGTGAACTCATTATATTTATTCCCTAAAACTTTCTCAACTAGTTTAAATGAGATATATTCGTACTGTTCCATTTGGTACACCGATTTATCGAACTGACAAAAGAATATAGAGTTATCGGTATAAAACTAAAGTATATCATTGCGACCAGTAATAAATTCTTTTGTAATGGGACTTTCATTGTCTAAAATATATCCTTCGTTAAAATAAATGAATTTAACTCGGTGAGGTGAACATGGGGTACATTTTTTTATTTTTTCAAAATACGGATTCCTTGAATATACATATCTAAAAGATTCATTTTTCAACTTTCCAGCTTTTGCTATATTATTACCATAAATATTGAATAATTGGCCATTTGGAATACTAATTAAAAGTACAGCTAAAGTAGAATAATTATTATCTGGATCATATATCGTTTGTATGGCATAAGTTAGACAAGGATATTCAAAATAAGAATAAGGTAAATTTGGAATTGTTTTAATCATAGTTCTTTTTGTGTAGGATTCAGTTGCACAATAGCTAGTCTGGTTTTTGCTAACAGGACATAAACCTTTATAATCTTGAGTTCTGCTATTTACTCTTGCCGTTTTAATTTCAATATGCACATATGCATTATTTGTCTTATAGAATAAGTCAGACCCAATAGGGCAAGAATTTGGTTCCCATTCTTCTACCATATAATGTGAAAAAATTCTTTCGGCGCCTTTTGCAATGTCTGAAGTTATTTTCTGTTCTGATTGATTAGCAAATTTCTCTTTCCAATATATTGTTATTTTGTCTCGTGACATAATCCCTTTAATTACTGGATTTATGTTTATATATAATTGATTATAAATAATATTCAAATATTTTTCTTCCAATCTTTCTAAGTCTAAATCAGATATAAAAATAAAATCACCCAATAAACTTATCTAGTTTATAATTATTTGATGTTGATTTATTTAAAATAAATTTTTTTGTCATAACTTCTCCTTTAGTGAGTACCATTACTTGAAATTCATTTTCCGTTTCTGGCATATAGAAAAATCTTTTAGGCATTTCCTCTAAATTTTTGAATACTAAATATTCTTCTTTTGAACTTTTAATGTATATCCTAGAATCAAAAGGATATTTTTGATCAAGGGTCTTATCGTACCCATTTTTGACCCCTCCAAAGAATTCATCATAGAATCGATCTTTTAATATTCCGTTTGGCACTGAAATCACGCAAAAAACAAATGAAAAGTAACTGGTATCTAGGGTATCAAGATCATCTTTAAAAAAAGTGGAGCCTTTGGGTAGGTAAGACAGGCAACTAACAAAATTAGTAACAGTATAATATTTTGAACTATTGATTGATATAAATTGGGGCAAAACTTCATGTTTTTTATGTTTGAATTCATCATCATATTTTCTCAAAGCATCTTCCAACTTTTTAGGTATGTAGGATATTTGATTCCAGTTGGCAGTGCATTGACCTAATTCTCTTTTTTCCCTACCTGAAGCTTCGGCCTTTACAAGCCTATCATTAAGATTAAGTAAAGCGGATACACTTTTAGCATCGACATGCATCACAATGCCATTATAATCTGAATCTGGCAAAGTAATATCAAGATCTAGTAGTTTTATTAATTTTAGAATATCTTCTTTTTCTATAATTATGGCAAAATCTGATGCATTTGGGGAGTAATAGTGTTTATATCCAATATTGTTTTTAAGCAAGTATTTAGTTATGCTATCGTAGACAAGGTGTTCTGTGGCTTTTGAAAAAAAAGGAGCACTTGCAATTTTCCATCTAAGTTCATATTTTAATCTATCAGCTTCGCTAGAATATTTAGAGACGTCTTTGCCAAGTCTAAGTTTTTGGTAATATCTAACTACTTCGTGGGTCTTATACTCGAAGTTTTTATTTTCTCCCTCTTCTTTAGATCCGCCTCTTCCCGTTTCCTGTTTAGAAACAAATCTCAATAATTCATCAAAATTATATTTTTTCACTTCCTCTAGAAAAGTATTTATTTCTTGATTAATAGCAGCTTCAAGCAATTTAAGAGAAATATACTCGTATTCTTCCATCCGAACTATTTAATTATTCCTTATTTAAGAAGTTTACTCAAAAAATCCTGATAATAGAAAGACATATTAATTTTTTATTACTCATAGGGGCAATCATGAAAACTGAGTATAAAGAATCCATTGATCACTTAAAATCAAGGGATCCAGTCTTATCAAAGATAATTGATGACATAGGGGAATGTTTACTCTCAAAGAATAATAACTATTTTAGTTCTTTGGTAAGGATAATAATCCATCAGCAACTATCTATAAGGGTTGCAAATACAATATACAAAAGGTTTTTGGAAGTAATTAATAATAATCCCTCCCCAGAGGCCATATTGGAGATTTCAATAGATCGATTCAAAGAAGCTGGAATATCTGAAAGAAAAATTGAGTACATACTCGGATTGTCTATGCACTTCTTAACGTATAGAGTCGATGACGAATTTTTTAATAATTTATCGAATCAAGAGATCATTGAATACTTGACAAAAATAAAAGGATTGGGTAGGTGGTCAGCCGAGATGTTTTTAATTTTTTCAATGAATAGGCTTGATGTTTTACCCTTGGATGATATAGGATTTCTTAGAGCCTTGGAGAGATCATATGGGATAAAAAATATATCTAAAGAACAAATTTATAGTATAACTTCAAAATGGGGCCCATATAGTACTATTGCTGTTTGGTACCTATGGCAATCATCTAATAAAATGATTGTTCAATTATAAATTTTATATATTTGATTTTATTTTTTAATTCCTTTATTATCGTATCCTTCCTTATCATAGCCATCCTTGTCAAAGCCGTTATATCCATATCTTGTCCCGTTTCTGTGAAGGCCGTTTCTGTCAAATCCTTTTTTGTCGTACCCGTCCTTGTCAAAGCCGTCTTTATCCCTGCCAAACCTATCAAAGCCATTTCTGTTATACCCTTCTTTATCAAATCCCTTGTCATCGTAGCCATTTTGATCAATATTTTGAAAGTTAAATTTTCTGCCTGTGTATCTATGGATGCCTTGTTTATTGAATCCATTTCTATCAAAACCCGCTTTGGAGTATCCTGCTTTGTTATAACCGTCTCTATCAAATCCATGTTTATCGTAGCCTTTTTCATCATAGCCATACTTGTCAAAGCCGTCTTTAGTGAAGCCACTGCTATCAAAAACTTTTGTATCACTTATAAGATCTAAATAAACATTACATATAGGGCATTTTTCAAGTTCCATGACAAATTTAATCCCGCAGCTTGGGCATTGCTTTCCTAAAATATCAGACATATTAAATCATTCTCTTAATAAGTGGATGGGAGTAATATGAATATAAGTATATCCTAGTCTACTATGTCTCTATATCGAAAATCTATTTTAATTTTAACTATAAATGATTCCATAAATCGGGAGAACTATACTTATTTAAATGTACCATATAATCTAATGTGGGAGCCAATTAGAATAATTTCTCAATGGGTACAAAAATTATTTTTGGCCCCCCCATGAAAATAGTAAATTACTTTATAACTTATTTAATTCTACTAAAGAAAATATTATCATATTAATTAACTAGACAATAAATATTTATATTGAATATTATATTATAATGCATGTCTAAATTTGAATTTACACCTGAGCAAATAGAAATTCTACAATCTTATAAAAATAATAGTCTTAATACAGAAAAAGTCAAAAATTTGAGACCTATACAAGATGAAGCGCAAAATGAATGCAAAAAGATTTTGCATGACATAGAATTCATCAATGAAAAAGATATGGACTCGGATACTTTCTTTCATCTATTTAAAAAAATGAGGATTCTAGTTTCTAACAGGAATTTGTCAAATCTATTGTACCGAGACAATATAAAAGAGTTCAATTCACATCTTAGATATTTAATACACGGGGATGAACAATTATTCCCTGAAAGGATAGATAATTTCCTTAGATTGAAAGGCATGGGGGTCCACACATTATCACATTTTTTAACTGCTTCTGACAACTTCAAATATCCAATTATTACGGCACAAAATAAAGAAGCAATGAATATAAGTTCCGAACAAGATGAGGCAGCGAGAGAAGATGCCTTAAGTATGTTTAATGTTTCCGCGGATAATAAGTATTTTGACAGAACAATAGAGTATTTGAGAGATTTTATTATTTTTCAATCAGCTAAAGAACTATTGAACTTAGAAAATTATTACCTGTTGTCTGATATTCTTTGGTATGGTTATGATGAAGAAGACGGTGGCCCAGAAGAAGCATTAAAAGCTTATGGCTCAATTTCAATTGAAAATGATTTAAGGGATTTCCTGTCAATGAATCCTTCGGCCATTGAGAAAGGATTCACTGACGTAAGGAAAGAGTACGATACAAAAGAAGTTGGGAGGATAGACCTCCTTTGCAAGGACAACAGGGGAAATCAAGTCGTAATTGAGCTCAAGAAAGGCCGGAAAAACGATGAAGTGGTGGGCCAGATATTAAGGTATATAGGCTGGGTGAAGAAAAATTATGGCTCTAAAGTGAGGGGAATAATAATAGTAAACGAGCCAGATGAAAGACTTCAGTATGCTGTGGATGCGATAAATAACCTGGTAGAATTAAAATACTATGTGGTGGATTTCAAAATAAAAGACAAATACTGAATTTTCTTTATTTAATAAATCCTAAATCATTATAGAGGTAAAGTTAAGATATGTTCTGGTGAAAATGCACCTAATAGAAAACTCAATCCCAATAACAAAGGAAAACATAGACAAGGTCTTAGAGTTCATGCCGTATTTTGAAAACAAAGACAATATATTCTTTACTGTAGTGGATTGCTGGGTGGAGGATTCAGCAGAAGTTATCAATTTTCTGCATACGCTCTACAAGGAAAATTTTACCACCAGTTATGTAGGCCGTAAAGGAGAGCGTAGAGATGGGAATCATATATCTTTATTACTTAATAGAGCGATTCCCTTGTCAGAAGCTAATATACTGGACATTAGGGCTTTATTCAAAAAGATCTTAGCAGGAGATAGGCTTACTATGGGCGGGGGCTTTATTGCCGCCTCAATTGAGAATGGATTAGTCCTTGACATATTAAAAAGATTAAAGGAAATAAGGGATGAGATGGACTAGGTGTTAAGATGAAAATCGATTGGATTGTCACAGATTCAGATATTTCAAAAGTTAAGGCATTTTACGAAATGCATAAAGATAATCCTTTAGTGTTAAATCGAATTAAAAGGAATATTAATGGAAATATCCCTGAAGTCACGAAAGAGATATTTTGGAAGGAAATGATCACATGTCTTCTATCAACTCAGCAAAGATCTGGCCCAAGTAGCCCAATTACAAAATTCGTTTGCACCAAACCTTTTCTCTTGGATTATTCAATATGTAGCCACCAGCATGACCTAAAAAGGTTCATTGAAAAAACAATTACTGATTTTGGGGGTATCCGCCGGGGTAAATCAATTTCGGAGGAAGCATCGCTTAACTATAACTGGCTTAATAACGGTGGATGGGAAGAGATATTTAGAATTATTGGAGACTTAAAAAAAAGGCCTTCAAAGGAAACAGAACTTGAATGCGTCGATGTCTTGATAGATAATTTGAGGGGCTTTGGGCCGAAGCAATCACGAAATCTGCTTCTAGGTCTTGGATTGACAAGATATGAAGTGCCCATAGACAGCAGAATTACAAAGTGGCTTAAGGAATTTGGTTTTCCAATAGCATTATCGGCTGCAACATTGGCAGACAGGAATTATTTTAACTTTGTTTCTGAAGGATTTCAACAAATATGTAATGCATGCGGTATATCACCATGCGTTCTTGACGCAGCAATATTCTCAAGTTTTGATACCGAGAAATGGTCCGATGAAAACATGTAGGGTGAGCATCTTTAGTCATTATAATGATAAATACAAATTCCCTAGGATTAGCCCTTAATATTGCCAAGCCCAGAATTGATTAGGTCCGGGATTATGGCTACACACACTCCTATATACCCCTTACCTGGGCCTTTTATTTTTCAGTTAACAATAAATAGTATTATCCCAACTAATTTTCTTTCACTCTTTCTTATTGCATACTTAATTGTCTTTAGTTTAATTTGCCAATTGCTATGATACGTATGGAAGAATAATCCGTTCTCCAAAAAAGTGCTTCAGTAATTACTATCCTATTAAATAATCTTTCCTTTTAAATTTTTTAAAATTTTGGTAGCCCTTTCTTTATCCACAAAATCAAAATTTATATATTCTTTTTTCTCATCTGAAATATCATCGTCAAATTCAAATAATATTTTTTCCTTCCAAATAGGTATTTTATGATTAAACCTGCCAACTAAAATTAAATCTGGTATATTTTCCCCAAACTCACAATCTTTATTTCTATGCTTACAATAAAGACAAATTTCTACCATCGCATTCATTTTAATCCCTGTTTATTGTCTATATTAATATTTATAATTTTTTATCTTACAATTATATAACCCTATTGAAGATATTTTTTCAGTTAACAATAAATAGTATTAACATTTCAAATTATGCATGGGGTGCATTTCTGAAGCTATATGCAAGGACTGTGGCACAAGATATTCAATTCAAACAGGCGGTGGATTCACTAATCATGACCTGCACTGCGACAAATGCGGCAAGGGAAAAACCGTGTACTTTTATGAACTACGTGAAGCCCCCTCAAAATACAGATCATTCGAAGAGTATGCTGGAAAATGCGAGTGTGGAGGAAACTATACTATGGATGCTCCCCCAAGGTGTCCCAACTGCAAGTCTACTAATTTTGAATATGATCATACTAAAGATCTCATGTACGATTGAAAAAGAATTAAATTAACCCTCTTGATTTCCCTTTCAATCTTTTCTTATTGCAAATGCTCTAATTAAAATTAATTCAGTTCTGTTTCCAAAAAAGATAATTATCTTCAAAATAATAATTGCACTGAAATCTTAATACCATAAAATGCCTTGTAAATGCCTTTAATCATAAGTTACCAAATTGTTATGGAGGCGTATAGCTGATATTGTCAAAGTCTTTACGCCCCTTCTAAAAGGTGCATCATACATGGCCTATGAGGAAATAAAACAGGAAATATGCAGCAAGCACGGGATCTCGATTAACGAGCTCTCCCGTCTTGTTGACCTAAAAAAAGATGAAAAGGGGGTGACAGAAGAAAGTGCATTAGTTCTAGTAAAACTAGATCTAGAAAAGAAAAATTCTATTCTAAAAAAGCCCAGCCAGTCCTTTGTAGACAGCGTAAATGCTGAGGAGTATCTTGTAGATTACGCTAAGAAGCATCATCCGGATGATCCGGATTGGTACAAGAAGGCGATAGAAAAGGAGTACAAGGGCGGAAGATACGGCATCGAAGAAGAGGATGCTATTAGGCTTGCGGCAATGTCTTACGGTTGGAAGCCTGATGGGGAAAATTCCGATGGCAATTTGTGGCAGGAGCTTGACAATCTTTCGGAGAAGTCATTGGCTCAAAAGATCAGAAACGGTCGAATAGAAAGGCTCACTGCAAGGGTCAATAAATTGAGTACCGAAAGGCCTTATTCTTGGGAGCATAAGTATAGGGCTAAGTCCAGAGGCGTGGAGCTCACCGACGGTAAATTCAGCATCTGGCTAAACTGCTACGACACTTCGATGTATAAAACTGATTCAGGAAAAGTTGTTCCAGCAAATCCAATGCTAGAGCGCATAAGGACTTTGGAAAGCAAGTCTCCGCTGGTAGGGCTAACAGTCACAGTGACCAACATAGAGACGGGGCGCAACAGGAAGGGCTATATCAATCTATCTACCGGGCCTGAATCAGAGTTCCTCGTTTCATCAGAAGAGTATACAGAAATGAAGATTGAGGCAGAACCTGTAGGCGCTGATGCGTAGTGTCTGTACCATCAATTTTCCCGCCCAGCCGTCAGGCTAGGCTAGTAGGAGTAAAGGGTGAGATGGCCTTCATGCAGCACTGCAAGGATAAGGGGTTGAAAGCAAGGCTAACAAGAAACAGGATGCAGCGCTGGGATGTCACCGTCCAGGGCATGAGGGTAGACGTCAAGACTATGAGGACGTGCTTTCCAATCAGCAGCGACTATAACGTGGACCTTTCTAGTGCCCAGGCTTCACTTGAAAACGATATCTACGCCTTTGTATTCTACAATGAGAAAAAGCGAAGATTCACAATTGCAGGAGCTTTGCCAAGGGAGGAATATCTGAAGAAGGCAGTTCTCAAAAGAGAAGGGGAAAAGGAGAGGCAGGGGAACTTCACCTACTCCTGCGACACCTTTGTGATCAAGGTCTCAGAACTTCTGCCAATAGAAAAGATCGTGAAATGCAGGGTGGTGCCTTGATTTCATACTTACAGAAAGAGCGAATTTACTTACACTTTTGCACTTTTGTAAGTAAATCAATACAAAAATTACTTACAGCGACACTTACAAGACCCCCCTTTTTTGGCCTTTTTTACTTACAGGTTACTTACAAAGTGCCATTTTTAGGGCCAGTTTTACTTACAAAAAAAATGAAAATAAGGGGGGTGTAGTATGGGAAAAAGCCAGTTAAGGTACGGAAAACGGCTCATACAAGCATGGCTCCCTGAAGATCTTTTGGAAAAGGCTTACGCTGTTTCATCGAAGGGATTTACAGATACAATAACTGAGGCCTTAAAACAGTATATAGAAATGAACAAATCAGAGCTTGAATTGGCTAAAGACAAATATGAAAGCGCTATTTTGGAAGCAACAAGATTAAAAGCAGAAATTGATGAATTGACAAAGAAAAATCTAAAAGAAACAAAAAAAGAGATTGATAAAGAGATTGTCCCTAAAAATAAGACTGAAGAAAAGCAATTATCTGAAATAGAGAAACAGAAACTCTGGGAATTTACAGTATGGCCTATAATCAAGAAGAAGATATCCGAGGCCGGAATTGATAATGTCCTAAACGATCAGAGAGTCTTGGACAACTTCTCAAATGGTCTTTGTATTTCCACTGGAGAACTAAAAGAAAAGATCTGCACTGAAGCGGGTGTAGTGTAGTGTAGTGTAGTATGTAGTATAGTAGTAAGTAAGTAGTAAGTAAGGAGGAAAAATTTTGGCAAAAAGTATCGATGTTTTAGAAAAGGGGCATGAAGATACACTGCCCATGCTTACAAGGGAGGAGCTGTACACATTTAGTATCATCGAGCTTTCAGAGATGATCATGTCCATTGAGCATGCTATTAGCTACACCGAGGGGTACAGATTCTTGCTTTTGTGTTTTGGCAATGAAGGATCATCGGATAAAGCCAAGACGATCATGAAAGGATTGGAGGACTACCTGTTTCTGGTCAAGGACGTCTACCGGTTCAAGGTCAATGAAAAGAAGAGAAAAGAGAATTTCTTTATGGGAGAAATTTGTTAGAGGAGAAAACATGGAAAATAACATTCCTGAGTCAAAGATGAGGGCTGTAAGATTTTATTTGGAAAACAAGGAGTTCTTGGAAGAGATGTGCATTATAGGAGATCCTTATATCAAGGCCATGGCAATGACGATAATAGTTTCAGCTAAAAAAATTCTAAACAATAATTAATTTTATTTTTTTAATTTAGAAAAAACATTCATTCTAACTTAATAAATTAATCAAAAAAGAAAATTACACAGTTTGTCGCTTATCTAGATTATGTGAAGACTCGGGCTTGTTTAGACTTAACGAAACAATCAAATCCAAGGAGACAAATGAAAAGAAAATAGCTTTCTTTTCATTCCTTCAAACATGGTGTTTGATTAAAGATTTGACCATGACCAGAGCGTAGGCCTTAATGGACACAAAGCATAGATAACAAGTTTTGACGCCTGTTATATAGAGGCCAAGTAACCTAATAAGGAATTACTTCAGCATTAGGCTAGTGAAGTTTCGACCTGTGTAATATTACAATACTTTTTAGCTTATATAACTCTTTCGGTTATTTATTATGTACAAGATATTTATTTATATTTAAAATATATGAAATAGATATTATATGGCTGTATTGTCTTTAGACACTTATTCAGTATAATAAGCTTATAGATTACATTCTATTGATATAACAGGAGTAATCTATATTTTATTCGGAATTCTTCCTGTAAAGGGATATAATGTCGTTTTATTTTAGTGAACTATTTAGGAACTTTTTTTTTGTATTTTTATAAAAAAATATTATATTTAATCCTACAATAATCTTATTCTGACTCTTCTGGATGATCCAGAGTTCGCTGACTGGCTTTATCCAGAGCCCTATTATTCATGTAGCAATCTGTGCAGAGCACGTTGCCCCTGATAGTTTCCTTTCCGCAGATTGGACATTTTCCCATTAAATCCCTCTTTCATTCCCGTTTAAAACTCTTTAGCATCTATTCACAAGTTTTACATTATCATTTACATAATTAATTATTTTTAATTTTAAGCTTTCTAGATTTAATATATTAAAATTAGGAGAGAAACAATACCGCATTAATTTTAGTAAAAAGTGCGGGGGAAGGGATTCGAACCCTCGAAGACCTGCGTCACCGGATCTTAAGTCCGGCGCCTTAGACCATGCTCGGCAACCCCCGCCTAGAAAAATATCTAAGCCTATCTCTTATAAAATTACCTGATAATATAAATCTTTAGGCAGTTCGTGTTGACGCATTTGTAGCCGTCTCTCATTTTGCCATCTTTGTCATGGACTGTAACTCTTCTTATTACAGATCCACAAACTTTGCAATTTCTTTCTCCAAAGTTGATATAGTCGTATTCCTCATCGTCTTCTTTATCATCAAACTTGACATCTTCACCTGAAATTTCTCTGTTTATTATATCCAACTCTCTTTCTAGTTTTGTATCCTTGATTCCAGGCAAATGTTTCTCTTCACTCACTTCATCTTCGGGTTTCAAACTTAAAATTTTGGCAAGTGCTGAAAAAGTTGCATAATTATTATATTCGATGACCATATAGGATCCATCTGGGGCAGTATCAAATGATAGTATTGCATAATCTGCTTCAATCTCATTTCTCAAGTAATCCTTGATTTTTTTAATAAACGACCTATCATTTCCCTCTAAATCTTGATTCAATAGGAGATCTTCATTGATGTAAATTTCTCTACCAGCAGTATAATATTCGATATCTACCTTATTTAGGGTCATAAGTACCTTCTTAATTCCTTCTTCAACTGTATAAGGCAGAGCTTCAACTTTTCTCATAATTATACTACCATTTATTAGAATTTAAGGTTTTCAATCATTTGTTCTGCATCAGAATTTTTAATAAGATCAAATAAGGTCTTTTTAAGATTTGTAACTGTATCATAATTTTCCATTTCTTTTGGATAGATCCATTCAAAAGCGTCGTGTTCCCAGTCTATGTTTATTTCTTTTCCCTTAAATAGGAAGAGGAATGGATTAATCGACCATATGGTATCATTTACAACATCATTGACATCGAAAGGAGTTCCACTCTTTAGGAGTTCTAAGTGTTTTTTATCAACACCTGTTTCCTCTTTTATCTCTCTTAAAGCGGCATCAAGGCTGTTTTCTTCTTCAATGAATCCAGAAACACCTGCCCATTTGCCTCTAAAAGTGCCAACCTTATCGCTTCTTTTAAGAAGGAGGACCTTCCCATCCTTAAATAAAAATGAAGTAACAATCTCTTTTCTTTTCATAAAAGAAATAAATAAAGTATATTAAAAAAGTATCTAAAAAACTGGGGCAAAAGAATGAATTTATTGCTTTCTAGCTTTTCTTTTCATTCTTCTCATTTTCTTCTTAACGTGTCTCCAGCGCATTCTGCCTTTCTTTTTCCATTTTCGTGGCCTTTTGCCCATTATATCCCTCAATGATTTTTATTTTTTCATCGTTATTTCAATAGTACTAACTGCTCTCTGTTCTACCTGCTCTGTTCCAATCTTTATATCGGTAATTTTAGCATCGGGAACAAATCTGCTTTTTACGATTTCTGCAGTATCCACAGCAGTAGATATACTTCTTCCCCTAGCTTTTATGGTTATCTCATTCTCACCTGCATTAAATCCAGTGACTATAGCAAGAACATACGCCATTGCCTTTTTCTTTCCTACGAGTACATCCATAATATCTCCCTCTATCAACGCTCATTGAAAAACGCTAGAGAACTAGCATGAAAAAGTTTCGTTGCCTATTTATATACTTTTTGGTTATTTCACAATTGCTTAAAAATATAGATTTATTCGCTTAATTAATGAAATTTAACATAAAATAGGAGGATTTTATTATTCTGATACGACTACATTGATATTTTCTTGATCAAGTAAAATCCCTCTCCAAAATACTTTAGTATTTACAATGAATCTAGTCTCATAACTCCCAGCAGAAACCTTTGATTTGAGTAGAAATGATTTTGATATTCTTTTATTTCCAGGGAGGAGGTCTTGAAAAGTGAATTTGTAGCCACCATATATCTTCTCAGATGGATATTTATCAACAGACTCCACCTCTAAATCAGAGTAATCCGATGTAAATTCTATCCAGTACTCTCCTTCTTTAAACACTTGATCAGATTCAATGTCCATCATTAAAAGTCCATTTTGGTCGTGTTTAAGGGATAACTCTGTTTTAAGAAGCCCGCCTAGGTCTATTTTTTTAATATCAAATTTTGGTCTATAAACC
Source organism: Methanofastidiosum sp. (assembly GCA_035362715.1). Taxonomy (NCBI): domain Archaea; kingdom Methanobacteriati; phylum Methanobacteriota; class Candidatus Methanofastidiosia; order Candidatus Methanofastidiosales; family Candidatus Methanofastidiosaceae; genus Candidatus Methanofastidiosum; species Methanofastidiosum sp. The sequence goes on along the minus strand of DAOSDU010000006.1, from coordinate 67,053 downwards.
TGAACAGTTGTTTTAGCTGTAACAGCATTCATTTGAATGCCTTCATTATTCTTATATTTAATTGTGAATTCAAGAGGTATATTTTTCCTTGTTTCAGAAAGTTTTAGTACCTCTTTTTCTGCAACTATTTTTAATTTTATGGTAGAAGTCTTTCCTTTTTCCAACAATAATGGAGGTGTGGATTCTAGGGTAACAGTAAATGGTGAAACTTCCGTTACTTCTATTTCTATAGCATTGCTTTTCCCTGTATTTTCTAAATTTAGAATTCCAGTTTCTTCATTTGTTATTAGCATCTTAGTTGCCAAAACATCAACACTGGCCGATATTTTAGGATTCTTCTTAAAATTGAAGAAAGTATCTTGACCAAGATATAGAATTCCAATTATTAAAACTACTGCAATTACTATGAATATCCACTTTTTATTGATATTCATAAACATCATAACCCATCATAGTTTAAAAGATTATCTTATAATTGTATAAATTTATAATTTTCAGTTTTCAGTATTTGAAAGTGTATTTTTAATTATCTATAAACATACCCCAAATTTTATAAACACCAAAAAATTAATCTTTCTGGTAACCTATGACAGCGGAAGCTCTTTATGAAAGATTATTAGAAACAATTTCTGAAAACGAACTAAAAGAAAGAATTGATAAGAAGATTCAATCTGTGGGGGGATTGTTATCAGAAGAAGGGGCATTGCTCCTGATAGCTGGAGAGCTAGGTGTATCTTTTGAAGAAATTCCTAAAGAGAAAAAACACTTTTTTATTTCAGACATTAATGAAGGCATGCAACACGTTGACATCAGTGGCAGGATTATGAGAATTTTTGATTTTAATACTTTCCAAAGAAAGACAGGCACAGAGGGTAGGGTTCAGAATATCGTAATTGCCGACAAAACAGGAAGTATTAGAATTGTTTTTTGGGACGATCAGATAGAAAAACTTAAGCAATTTAAGAGAGGCGACGTCGTCACAGTTAGAAATGGATATCTAAGGAAAGGGTTTAACAACGAATTTGAGGTTAGTCTTGGCAAAGATGGCGTTATTTCTGGCGGTCAAGACAGCGCCGATTACCCTCCTATAAATTATGTTAAACTAAAAATCAGGGATATTGAAGATAAGATGAATAACATTGATGTCACAGGCAGAATTTCTGTAATCTATGGCGTAAGGGAATTTACTAAAAAAGACGGTTCTGTTGGAAAAGTTGGTAACTTCATGATAATGGATGACACAGGGGAGATAAGGGTGACTCTGTGGGATAAAAAAGCTGAATTATTAAACACCTTTGCAAAAAATGATATTATTACCATTGAAAATGCTTACTCCAAGATGGGATTAAACTCTGTTGAAATAAATCTTGGATCTTCATCAAATATAATACCTGAAAAGACTGAAAGGGAAGACATCCCAAAATCTGAATCTCTCACAGTTTCTATACCTGACCTCAATGAAAATATGAAGGGCATAAACATTGAAGGGTATGTTAAAGAAGTATATGATATTAGAACTTTCACAAGAGAAAGTGGAACTGGAAAAGTTGGCAGATTTTTACTTAGCGATGGTACGCACGATCTTAAAGTAGTCCTGTGGGACGATAAAGCAGATTTATTGGCAACTTTAGTACCTAGCACCAAAGTAAGGATCGAATCCTGTAACATAAAATTCAATAATGGTCTTGAAGCACACCTTGGTCTCGGTTCAAGGATACAATCTTCTAAAGCTGAAGAAAAGCCAGAAGAAAAGAAGATAGCAGATTACAGTTTATCTGACACCGTCAATATCCTAGCAAGAGTCAATGGAATTGAAGGGGATTTCTTAATTGTTATTGATGAATCCGGTAGTATCCCTATCTCTTTGAGTCAGATAACAAATAAAAATTTTAACATCGGTGATGCTGTTAAAGTAGTTGGAACGGTTGAAAAGGATTCTGATGTTTTGTTTATTAAAGCAAGCTCTATTCAAAAGGGCGAATATAGCATTCCTAGCCTCGAATCTATCAAAAACCCTCCCTCCAAAACTATAGATGAAGTATCAAACAACGATTATTGTATTATCTCTCCTTTGATAAAGCATATTGTAAGCGAAGGAGATGGCTTTATTGTTATTTGTGACGACGGTTATGGCAATATTAGAGGTAAGATTAAAAAGGAAGTACAACCTTGGAAGGAATACGATATTAAAGCCAGAATTTATGAAAATAATAACTTGAAAGAGTTTTATGGGTATGAGATTAAAGAAATAAATCCTGCCTCCAAGGCTAGAGATATATTTATGGTGATTTAATGGAAAAAATAAAAGACCTTGAAGGTCTTCCAGGAATAGGCCCTAAGACTGCGGAAAAGCTAAGAGAGGCCGGATTTAGAACTGTGGAGTCAATAGCTGTAGCTTCACCAAAGGAATTGTTTGAAATTGCTGAAATCGGTGAAAGTTCTGCCTCCAAGATAATTGAAGCTGCCAGAGAAGCCGCTGACGTAGGTGGATTTTTAACAGCAAATGAACTTTTAGAAAAAAGAAAATTTATCGGCAGAATTACTTCTGGAAGCAAAAGGCTTGATGAATTAATAGCTGGAGGATTCGAGACACAAGCAATAATTGAAGCTTTTGGAGAATTCGGCTCAGGAAAAAGTCAGATTGGTCATCAGCTTTGTGTAAATGTGCAGTTACCAATTGAAAAAGGTGGACTTGACGCCGGTGCTATATTCATAGATACGGAAAGTACATTTAGGCCAGAAAGGATTATTCAGATGGCCAAGGGAGTGGGCATGGATCCAACAGAAGTGTTGGGCAAGATCAGAGTTGCAAGAGCTTTTAATTCTGACCATCAGATGTTACTTACTGAAAAAACTGTAGATTTAATCGAAGCAGAAAATATTAAATTACTTGTAGTTGATTCTCTTACTTCTTCATTTAGATCGGAGTATGTTGGAAGAGGGACTTTGGCTGAAAGACAGCAAAAACTCGCAAGGCATTTAAGGACGCTACATAGCATTGCATCTAATCAAGATGTCTGTGTATTTGTTACTAATCAAGTTTCAGCAAAACCTGATGCTTTTTTTGGCGATCCGACAAGGCCTATAGGGGGACATATCCTTGGTCACTCATCTACACTTAGATTATATTTAAGAAAAGCAAAAGGCGGACAAAGAATAGCAAGACTCGTTGACTCTCCAAACTTACCAGAGGGAGAAGCAATATTCTTTGTAACTGAAAATGGAATCGAAGACAAATAGGTGATTCATTGAAAGACGGAGATTTTGTTGAGATACAATATGTTGGGAAAATCAAAGAAACGGGTAAAATCTTTGATGTAACTGATGAAACAAAAGCAAAACAAGCTAACGTATATAACGAAGGGAATAAATACGAGCCTATACAGGTAGTCGTAGGTGCCGGACATGTCATTAAAGGATTGGACGAGTCCCTTTTAGATATAGAAGTTGGCGAAACAAAAACTTTTGATATAACTCCTGAAAAAGGGTTTGGAAAGAGAGATTCTTCTCTATTACAAATAATGCATTTGAACGATTTTAAGAAGCATGGTATATTTCCAAGGGCTGGATTAAAAATAGAAATTAACGGCCACTGGGCGACTGTAAGAAGTGTTTCAAGTGGAAGGGTAAAGCTTGACTTCAATCATCCATTATCTGGAAAAACACTCTTATACGAAGTAACACTTCTAAAGAAAATTGAGGACCTGACTGAAAAGATTAATGCTATTTTAAAGGTCAGAGCCCCAGGTATTGATGTTTCTTCACAAGTAGTTAACGTTGAAGGGGAAAAGGTCAATATAGAACTTAAAGGGATTAATCCACCTTACAGAAGCTCTCTTGAGGAATTTATCAAATCAGATATTTCTTCCTATATACCTGAAATAAAGGATACCTCAATTAGCTTTATTGATTAAACTTCTTTTTTTAATTTATACCCCAATATTTATATTTATCAAAATTATTATTGTTTAGATGATATGGATAAAATAAAAGCTCTATTGATTTCTGTTGAGATTCCTACTTTTACCTATCTAGTTTCTTTCATCGGAGTTTCTATTAGAGAAATTATTAGGGGAACATATCCTGAAAAAATTACAGAGCTTCTTTTAATTAACTCTATTTTGTTTATCCTCTTTTTTGTATTGGTCTATACAATAGGGCATGTTGGTTATTCTAGAAGATTAGAAGGTAAAGAAAAAGAAATAGAAAAATATCCTATTTATTATGGTAAAAAAATAAGTGAAAAAAGAGATAGATATATCAGATAATCTAGTTGCAACACCAGTTCCCTGATGAGGCTTGAAGTCCAAAGGTATCGATGCCTGAATTGTTGAAGTCATAATTGAGTGTTATTGGGATTTCAATCCTTCTTCCACATCCGTATCCTGAGAAATTTACATACATTGTGTAGCTTAAAGAGTGATCTGAACCTGTAGATGCAGTTCGTGAAGTTGGTGTAATACTAACGGTAAAACACCTGTTACGATATTCACACTCTGCAAGCTGATTCTGTAGGGATGCTATCGATATGTCTTTTGCTTTGATGTCTGATTCTAGTCTTGACACTTTCGATGTTAAAGACAAAACTTCCCTCTGTAGAAGCCTTATGGTAGCATCGCTGTCTCCCTTGACCTTTTCTAATTCTTTTTCAATGTCTGTTACTTCGCTTTGATAGCTACTTTTCTCTGCTTCAAGCACGCTCTTTTCGTATTGAAGCTTTGATATCTGACCCCTCAATGAAGATGTTTCCACAGTAAGGTCTGAGTTAGCCGAAGTTAATGCTTGATTTGAGTTATATAGAAATGCCAAACCTGCAACTGAACCTGCAAAAAGAATACCAAGAATTAGAATGACTGCAATGGCAACTGTGCCAAATTCGCCCTTCTTCTCAGTTTCTTTAATTTTATCTCTTTCTTCTCTTGTAGATATTAATTCTTTCTTAAGATTTTCATTTTCCTGATTGATGGTATTGTATTTGGATTCTAGTTCTTCCTTTTTTAGTTTGTAATCTTTAGCCTTCTTTTCCCATCTTCTGGAATTTTTTTTCCATTTTGCTTCTTCTGCCATTAAAGTCCTCCCTCCTCAATAGCATTAATAAATTCTGTATAAGATATTGCCTGGAACTTTATGTAGTCTGATATGACATTTGCAAAATCTTCGTTTCCTTCTCCTCTATAATTAATTGCTTTTCTCTGAAGCTCTTTTAGAGAATCAGGACTAAAAGGTGAATCTTTGTATGCGCCTGAACCAAAGAAAGAGTTCCACTTTTCTTCAAATCTTGTTAAAATAACATCTAAAGGTTCATCAAAACTTTGATTGTCATTTTTAGCATATATTGAGAAAAGTGTCGTTGCAAGGTATCTGTTCTCATCATAAGATATTAACGCCATTTCTTTATATAAATTTGAATAATTTGAAGACCGATTCATATAAGTCTCTGCTATTTTTTTAAGTTTTGTTTCTGTTTCTCCCAAACCATTCCCACTAATTTCATTAAGATCATCATTTGCTTGTTTTAAATATTCTTCTGAATTCGCCAAGTATCTAAGATTTGAAGTCTTGGCGGAATCCTCTATGTATTTCTGTGAGCGTGTAAGATTGTATTCTAGAATTAAAACATTGAACATGTCTCTTCTATCTTCAGGTATAAGTTTAAGAGAGCTCATTATTTCCAGAGCCTTGTTCAAATTATCCTCTTTATTCCCCTTCTCACTTTCTATGATACCCTTCAATGCAAAATTGATTGACATCTTTGGGTTGGTAATTGCGGTATCTTTTGCAAGGGGGAGGTATGGATTTTCTGGATCTATCCTTTCTAGATATGAAATCGCAGAAGTTGTGGCAGTTTCGTAGTCTTCAGAAAGTATTCCAATGGGTAGAGCCATTATTAGTAACGCTGGTATTAAGATTAGCAAAGATATTTTCATTGTTTTATTCATTTTTACCACACATATACTTGTTTGAAACAATATAAAAGCATTATCTTGAAACGGTTTTATCGAAAGTTTCAGAAAATGAAACAGTCAATTTTAATAATCTAACTAGAAAATAAATATTATGAACTATAAAGGGGCATGTAAGAAGCTATCTGAAGAGTTCTTAGAAGGAAAAATAAAGAATTCCAGAGAACTTGAGCTAAAGAAATCAGAAATTTCAAGTGCCTTTAACTTGGATAGAACCCCTAGAAATTCAGACATTTTAGAATATCTTAAAGATAGGCAAGAAGAGTTTGTGAAGATTCTAATTAAAAGGCCAATAAGGACTATGTCAGGGGTAGCAGTCATAGCAGTAATGCCTTTACCTAGCAAATGTCCGCATGGGAGATGCATATACTGTCCAGGGGACGCTGTTAATACGCCTCAAAGCTATACTGGGAAAGAACCTGCAACAATGAGGGCCATTAATTTTAAATTTCACCCATTTCTTCAAACATTTCATAGATTAAAACAGCTGTATAACACAGGCCATGAAATAGATAAAGTTGAACTAATTATAATGGGAGGAACCTTTCCCTCACAATCTTTTGATTATCAAGAATATTTCATTAGAGAATGCCTAAATGCAATGAATTATTTTGACCCTGATGCAGATGAAACAAGTTTAGACAATATGTTTGATGTTAATTATGTTATTACTTCTCTAGAGAATAGATTTGGCCAAAAAAATAGTTCTAATGATTTTGCATCTTATATCCTAGCAGATGAACCACTAACTCTGGACAAAGCTCAAAAAATTAATGAAAAATCAAAAATAAGATGCATTGGGATGACCTTTGAAACAAGGCCTGACTGGGCAAAGGAAGTTCACTGTGATAGGATGCTCTCTTATGGTGGCACTAGAGTTGAACTAGGCGTTCAAATTATCTCTGAGGAAATATACCAAAAAGTTAATCGAGGCCACACAGTTAACGATGTCGTTCAAGCTACAAGAATCCTAAAGGACTCTGGATTTAAGATAAACTATCATATGATGCCTGGATTACCTGGGTCTTCATTTGAAAAAGACATAGATACTTTTAGAACAATATTCTCTAACAAATTATTCATGCCTGATATGGTGAAGTTCTATTCATGTCTTGTTCTAGAAGGAACGGAATTATACGACATGTGGAAAAAAGGTGAATATGTACCTTACACTACAGAAGAAGCAATGGAGCTTATACTGAAGATCAAGGAGTTCATGCCAAAATGGGTAAGAACCATGAGGATACAGAGGGATATACCATCTACACTTGTCCAAGCTGGAGTGAAACGCTCTAACCTCGGGCAGATGATTGAAGAAGAATTGAAAATAAGAAATATACAGTGCAAATGTGTCAGATGCAGGGAAGTCGGAAGAAAAGCGCACAAAGAAGGAATTTATCCAGAGCTTCAAAACATTAAGTTACTGACTGAAAGCTATGAGGCTTCAGAAGGGGTAGAGTACTTTATCAGTTTTGAAGATGTCAAGAGGGACATCTTGATTGGATATGCTAGATTAAGAAAACCTTCAGAATTTGCACATAGAAAAGAGATATCCAAAGTTTCAACTGGATTAATAAGAGAGCTTCACGTCTATGGTGGCCTTATCAGTATAGGCGATAAAAAGGAATCTGGTTGGCAGCATCAGGGATACGGAAGAAAATTATTGCTTGAAGCAGAAAGAATTGCAAAAGAAGATTTGGATTTAAACAAGATGGTAATAATTTCTGGCATTGGAGCAAGAGAATACTATAGAAAATTTAAATATAAAAAAGAAGGGCCTTATATGTCAAAGATCCTTCAATAATGCTTGGCAAACAGGATAACTTTCTTTGCTTCTTGGCCGCACACAATGCATTTTTTCTCTAATCCATTCTGGTCTAGAGGTATGCAACAAGAAGTTGCGCCTGTTTCGTCTTTTATCTTTTCTTCGCAACATCCCCTTTCGCACCAGCTAATCTTTGCCATTCCTTTTTGATTGTTTAGTATATCCGATAATTCATTGTAGTCTTTAGGTAAAAATGTATTTTTTTCTAAAAACTCTTTAGCATTTGTGAAAAGAGTGTTCTGGATATCTTCAAGGATCCTGTCTATTTCTTGGCCAAGATTGTCCATATGCAAAAAGATTTTTTGGGCGTTGTCACGTCTTACGACAACTACTTTATTCTCTTTTACATCTCGTGGCCCTATCTCTATCCTAATTGGGATTCCTTTTAATTCCCATTCATTGAATTTAAAGCCTGCAGTATACCCTTCTCTGTCGTCTAACTTTACTTTGTATTTCTTTCCAAGTAACTCTTGAACTTCCTTGCATCGTGCAATCACTTCTTCTTTACCATCTTTAAATATAATTGGCACAATAACGATCTTGATTGGGGCTGCTCTTGGCGGTAATATAAGGCCTTTATTGTCACTGTGGACCATTACAAGAGTACCTACTGTTCTAGTGGTCATTCCCCACGAAGTTTGCCAGACGTACTTCTTTTCTTTATCCTTGTCTTCAAACATAATACCAAAGGCTTTAGAGAAATGCTGGCCTAAAAGGTGAGACGTACCTGCCTGCATCGCCTTTTTATCCGCCATCAAGGATTCAACAGTCATAGTGTAGACTGCACCTGCAAACTTTTCATTGTCAGTTTTATACCCTGGTATTGTTGGGATTGCAAGTAAATCTTCCATTACTTCCCTATAAATACCAAGCATTTTTTTTACTTCTTCCTCAGCTTCTTCCTTTGTAGCGTGGGCAGTGTGTCCCTCTTGCCATAAGAATTCCCTAGTTCTTATGAAAAGTTTCGTCATTTTTGTTTCCCATCTAACTACATTAGCCCATTGATTTATCAATAAAGGAAGGTCGCGCCAGCTTCTTATCCATTTGGCATACATTGAGTACATAATAGTTTCAGAAGTTGGCCTTATAGCAAGTTTTCTTTCAAGAGGTGTGTCCCCACCATGAGTCACCCATGCAACTTCAGGTGTGAATCCTTCAACATGCTCTTTTTCCATCTCAAAAAATTCTTCAGGAATAAATAAGGGAAAATATGCATTTTCATGACCTGTATTCTTTATTCTCTTGTCAAGAAAATCCTTAATACTTTCCCATATTGCATAACCGTATGGTTTTATTACCATACATCCCTTAATGGGAGAATAATCAGCAAGACCTGCTTTTACAACAATTTGATTGTACCATTCAGAAAAATCCTCATCTCTAGAAATGGTAACTCCAAGATCTTCGGCCATTCATAGCACCTGCTGGAGTTATATTAAGATAATATAAAAAATTATCCTATAAAACTCCCTTTTCTCTAAGTATTTTAATAGAATCAACTACTTCTTCTAATTCTAAGTTTAAGCTATCAGCAATACCTTGAGGAGAATAAGATTCTTTTAATACAATCTCAATAAGAACTTTTTTCTCTTTTTCTCTAAGATTAAGGTCTTCTATAGTTTTTAAAATAGTCTCCTTTACTTCAGAAATAGACCTTTCTATGAATGCTTTTGCATTATCAATTTCAACTAATTCATTTTTGAGGTAATCAAGATTTTCTTTCAACCTACCAATTATTCTAATCTCCGAATCAAACTTAATTTCTTCATAAAAGGACTTGTATTCTGGATATCTTTCAAAAATCGATTCCATATCAATTTCTTCAGTTTTAAAAGATGCATCAAACACTCTTGGTGCAACAAAAAGCTCCATTCTTATATTGTCTTTTATCTTAAAGTATTTCCTGGGGCTTCCTCTTTTCTGTTTTAAAACAAACAGATCTATTAGCCCTAGATCTTGCATTATCTTAAGATGTTCATTAATGGCCTTTTGACCGATTTCTAGCCTCTCAGCTATCTCTGTCGTATAACAAGGGGATGTAGCTAGCATCTCAAGTATCATTCTCCTTGTTTGATTCCCTAGAATATCAAATATTTCTTCTGTCGTTGCCATTCTTTCACTATAACTTAACTATTAGTTAACTTATTTAAATGTTTCGCAATTAGATTATACAATGGTCGAGATTCTTTTTTTATATACATAAATTTAATAGGTACAGGAGATAATTTTATTCATGATTTCATTGACTACTGATTTCGATGATTTTTACGCCGGCCAAATCAAAGGCCCAATCTACAAAATTAATCCCAAGGCTAAAATTATTGATATCACTCATAAGATAAAAAGGCAGTCGATATATGACGCTGCATTTGTGATATCTAGTTCATATTCATATTTTCCCAAAGGAACAATCCATATTGTTGTAGTTGATCCAGGTGTTGGAAGTCAAAGAGAATCTATAGTATTAAATTGTGATGGCCATACATTTGTCGGGCCCGACAATGGTATTTTTTCCCTACTAAAAGGCGAAGTCTTCAAAATAAATGTTAACAAACTGAATCAAAGATTACTTGAATATGGAATTACTAATTATTCTAATACTTTTCACGGCAGAGATATATTTGCCCCAACTGCCGCATTTATAGATATTGGCGATACGGATTTTCTGGAAAAGAAAGATCAAATAACTTGTCTTCCTTTTAAGAAGGAAATTAGCAAAGACTGCGCATTGCTAACTGTTTTGTACGTGGATTCATTTGGGAACATTATCCTAAATATGAAAAAAGAAGATGCAAACATAAAAGAAATTGAGCTATCCAATATTAGAATTCCAGTTCTTACTCACTATGAAGAAGGAAAAAATCTAGAGTTGCTTGCTTTATACTCTTCATCAGGTCATCTTGAAATATCAAAATATCTTGGAGATGCAAACTCTATGTTGAACCTCAAATCTGGAGATATTATATATCTAATTTTAAAGAATAAGTAAGGATATAACCACTGTTATTGCCCCAAGCCCAATACAAAAATAAGAAAAATTTAATCTTTTTGCAAACTCTAACAATAACTTGATTACTATAATAGATGTAATAAATGCGCTAATTAATGCGGGATAAGTATTTGCTACTAATGTAATGTCATTTGCTTCTAAGATAATCCCACCAATAATTGCTGGCATTGACATTAAAAAAGAGATTCTTAAAGCCTCTTCTTTATCAAAATCTCGCCCTAACAAAGCTGCAAGAGTAAAACCGGATCTTGATATTCCAGGTATTATAGAGATACCCTGAGCCACCCCGGCAACTATCATATCCCAAATGTTTGAATCTTCCACCTTTTTAAATCCTGATTTTGACCTATACTTCAAGATAATCCCCGTCGCAATAAGAAATAGGCCGATAATTATATTTCCAATATCTAGCTGAATGTTTTCAAAAATAGATTTTAATACGATGTATATTGGAACACCCACTACTCCGGTAAGAATAGTAGAAACTATCAAAAAATGTGATGTTTTATCAGTCTTGATGTTTTTTAAAATATTTATGATGTCATTTCTAAAATAGACTAATACTGCAAGAAGAGTGCCCAGATGGAGGAATATAGATAAAGAAAAACTTTCAGAAGGTGTAAGTTTTAAGAAATTCATGAGTATTAAAGATACATTTCCTGAACTTGAAACAGGTAAAAATTCTAAAAATCCCTGAATAGCCCCAACTATCAACAACTCAACTAGATTCATCCTTTCCACTTTGAGATCTTTCGTATAAATGCTAATATTGATGCTTCAGAAACCATACCTGCAATTTGCACGTTGTCTGATACCCAAAAGCACGGTATTGCTCCAATCTTTCGCTTTAAAACTGCTTCCTGATTTTTAGCAACGTCAACTATTTGATATGAAAGTTTACCATGTGAAAGGTATGATAATGCAATTGTGAAATTAAGTGCCCTATTTGAATGCTTCTTATTCTTTTCAAGGAACAGCAAAACTGTTTCAGGGTAGATTGTTGAAATTAGTTCATTATTTTTCTTAATCATTTCGATACTGAAGTTGGGATCTGTTACAAGTTTTTCTCCAAAGATAAAAGAAACTCCGCCTCTATCACATTCTATGATGCACTTCCCACAAAGAGAGCACCCAATGTTTGAAAGGGGGTATACCCCATACCCTTCGTCCAATATTGGAATCTTCTTGAAAATATCACATGATTTTTTACAGCTCTGAGCATTGCATCCAATACATTTTGTATAATCAATTATCAGGCTGACATTTTCAATTATATATCTTTCAGTTTTTATCTTGTAAATTAATTCATCTTCAGAAAATGATCCATTGTAATATTTTCCATTGATATAGACAGAAGGTAGATTATCCTGATAGTACCATTCTGCTCTTTTGTCTCTTGCATTGATATACTCGAAGTTAATCTTATCAGACGCATCAACAATAGCAAGTAATACGGCAGGAACTTCATTGCTGTTATTTGCTATCGCTTTTACGTCCATAGGTACATCGAGTTCTTGTAAATATTTTAGATGCTCTAAATGTAATTCTGTTCTTTTTGGAATCCTAAACTTTTCAAAATGTTTTCTATCTACTTCTTCCTTTGGAATTGATTTAGGAACATCTTTCAGTTTTTCCTCTATCTTTTCTTCTACAAAAGCTTCAGGAGTATCGTAATCTTCAGCTAGGCGCCCTTCGGAATACTGTTTCAAAAGAACAGACAATGAAGTTTTAGGTGGCCTAACACCTATCTTTTTTACTTCTTCATAAGGTAGATATACTCTCTCCCCTTTTTTGAATCCCATATATGCAGGCCTCTCAACAAGTGTGCCCTTTTCTCTGTATTTGAATTCATCTAGTACATCAACTTCCTCTTCAGGCGGGATCGCTTCTGAGTCTTTTGGTGTTTCTGCACCAGGAATGCCTTCTGTTGATGGTGTAACAAGTTTCTTTTCAACTACTTTTGGCTTTTTCTTTTTAAAAGGAGAAATTGCAACAAGGCCAAATATATCAAGACCAAATGCCAGATGACCCTTTGGACATTTATCAACACAATCTGCACATCTTGTGCATCTTGTCGAGTTTAGGTCTTTTACAACATCTATGTCTAGGGGGCATACATCTTTACATATATTACATCCATTACAATTATCGCCGTTGTGATATAACTTTAGAAGACTTATCTTATTAGAAGGTCCGGCCAGAGCACCTATGGGGCATAGATACCTGCACCAGAATCTGCTAATAAGGAAGAACATTATTATTAAGAATATAAGTATACCAATCCTGGCCCCTAGCCAGATATTATACGAAAATCCATTAGCAATCTGATATGGAAAAGTTGCTTCTATTGTTCCTATTGGGCATAATTTACAGAATATGGTATCAACATATCTTATAGCAAGAACTAAAGTAGCTACAAGAACTATCAATCTACTTATTAGAGAAAAATCTTTTGAATTATTCTTTGCTTGAGACTTTTTTCTTGGTTTTTTATCTTTCCTTTTAAATATATTTTTAACAAAGTCAATTGCGTCTTGGAAAAAACCAAAAGGGCAAACCCATCCACAGAAAGCACTTCCAACGAATACAAATACGGCACCCATTGTTCCCAAAACATATGTCGGGACTTGTCCGTTCATTACAAAATTCTGCAATAATCCTATGGGGCAGCTTATTGTGGCCCAGGGGCAAGCATAACAATTGAAAGCTGGAACTGTAAGATGCTTTAAAAAAATCCCAAGGAAACCAAGATTTATTAGAATCAAAGAAAGTGATTGGGAAATAGTCCTAATACGTTTTATTTTGCCCATCAACTCACCATTTCAATTGCTTCTATTACTCTCTCCTGCAATTTGTCTATTCCTACGACCTTATGTACAAAATTATCTTTCCTTAGAACAATACCGTCTTTATTAAAGAAAATAACTGAGGGAAGTTCAGATACGGCATATGTATCAAAAAATTGGCCTTGAGTTTCAAGTTTAATCTCTTCAAAAGATATGTTGGGATTTTCAACAGTGAAATTAAGTATTATGGCCTTTGCATCAGGGCAAGTTGGGCAATCGTTTGATGTAAAAACCCATATTTTAACAGGGTAATCGATTTTTTTTAATCTATTAATGGTATCATCAGTTAATGTATGGCTGACCGTGCTTCCCGTCAGACCAATACAGGATAGACAAATATAAGACCCAATTTGATTTGCCTGTTGATACTGCCGACCTTCAAGCGAAACTGGCCCAATATTGAGTCCATAGATACCCGAAATAAGAAGTACAAACGCCATTATAAAGGCGATAATACTAACTATCTTCATCTTTATCACATCCTATTAACAATAGTGATATTTAAAAGTATTTGGGTATCAACCATTGTTGCTCATTTCTTTTTATCTAATGTAAAATCTAATAATGAACTTATTCCATCAACGCTGATGTTGTTAAAAGGAACCTCATTAAGTCTTGATTTTCCGTCAAAAAAGACTATACTTGGGATTCTATCAACAACAAAATAGTCGAATATTACTCCGTCATTTATCCTATCAAATTCGTAAATATCAATCTTTTCCTTGTATTTTTCCTTTATTTCATCTAAAACTGGCTCTTTCTCATGGCATATTTCACAAAGTGAAGATTTGAAATAAAGTACTATTACCCTATTTTCATCTTGTGATCTTCTGAATTCGTTTAATTTTCCTTCAATTATCCCAGTATTGTATTGATCAACAGCTTTCAGTATCTGGTCTTTTGTTTTACCCTCGGAAATCATGTTATTTATAGTAGCATCAACGATTAGGGTATACTGGCAATCTGGGAAATATTGTTTACAGTCTTTTAAATTAAAAAGCGTGCTGCATGGGCAAATAGCTTCTTCTGCTACTTGTTCGTAAAGTGTTTTTGTCTGAGTTCCATTAGTTTGATTATTATCATTGTTCGTATTATTATTTGTGTTCGTGTTTGGCTGAGAAGTACAGCCAGCAAATAATATTAGCATTCCTATAATTATAACTAATATTCTTTTCATATTCATCCTCCACCTAAGAAGACACTACAAGATAATTGACAAATGTTTCCTCTGCCATTGGTCCCTCTTTACTAAATCCTTCATTAAAGACTATTGTTGGAACTGCATTAATCTTATAATTTTTGCTGTATTCTTCAAACTCGTTTGACATAATCGTAACTGTGGATACTTTGTCTGAAACAAGTGAATAGTAATATGCACCTCTTACCATATCGGGGCAAGAAGGACAAGTTGGAGTAACAAAAATCTTTACTTCAACGGGATTACTGATAGTATTTATTTTTTTTCCAATTTCTTCGGATACTTTTGGACCCTCCATTGATGAGCTAATGATAGCTTCAAGGAGTGGATTAAATTCCTTCCCTCCTGGGAATCCATAATGTTTAATTCCATAATCTTCTTTTCCAATTACAACTATTGCTGGAACTAATTCAATATCATATTTTGTAGCCATATCCTTATTTTTATCAGTGTCATAAACTTTCAGTGATATTTTATCAGAAAGCTGATCAAACTCTTTCATAAGTGTTTCAGTTTTAGAGCAACTGAAACAGCCTGATGCTGATGTAAATAATAAGATGTCCACTTTGCCGTCCATATTAGCTAGCATTTTCTTTATTTCAGTTTTATCTGATTCAGAAAGTACTTTATCGGGATTAGCTTCGTTGCATCCTGCCATTAACAAAGTACCGATTAGCATTAAACTAATAATAATAACTTTTATTCTTTTTTCCATAGCGTCACCTTTGACTTTTCCATATCATCAAAAATACTTTTTATTGCAATTACTCCTTCACTTGCAGCAGTAACAATTTGCTGAAATCCATTAGACCCAGATGTCACGTCCCCAGCAGCATAAACTCCATCCACATTAGTTTTCTGTGAAGCGTCTACTTGGATGTAACCTTTTTGAGTTATTTCAATTCCAAGATCATTTGCACAACAACATTCTGGTATTGAACCAATCTCAACAAATACACCGTCTACGGAAATTTCTCTTCCATCCTCCAACTTTACTCCCTCAACAAACTCTTTACCTGTTATCTCAACAACATTGGAATTGTACAAAACTTCAATCTTTGGATTTGTTATAACTCTCTCAATCCAGACTAATTCCCCTCTTAGCTTTTCTTTTCTATAAATAACATAAACTTTTTTTGCCATTGAAGCAAGAAGTATAGCGGCCATATTTGCCGCATCACTTCCTCCAACAACAGCCACAGTCTTATCCCTGTAGAAAAAGGCGTCACATGTAACGCAGTAGCTTACCCCTTTTCCATAAAACTGAGCTTCTCCAGGAACTCCCAGCTTTCTTCTTTTAGTACCTGTTGCAATAAGAATGCATTTTGCTTTTACTTCTTCATCTGTTAATTTTATTGTGAATATGTCATTTTCTTTACTTGCAGAATAAACATGTTTTTCTATCACAGGGATCTCAAAACTTTTTAGATGATCTTTAAATTTCTGCATCAATTCAAAACCAGATATTACTCCAAAACCAGGATAATTTTCTATGAGATGTGCAGTCTGTGCAGTACCGCCCAAAGAATTAGATATCACAACAGCATTTAATTTAAATCTTGCAGCATAAATGCCTGCTGAAATCCCAGCTGGCCCCCCTCCAAGAATAGCAACATCAAAAACGTCCATATAAATCTAAGATTTAGGCATTCTTTTAAGATTATCTGTGGTATTTAATCCACATAAATAAACGTTATAAGAGCAATAATTAATATTATTTTATGATAAATGTCGATTTTCATATTCATTCAATGTATTCTGGAGGTACTTCCAATAACATGGAAATCCCTGTTATTGCAGAACAGTCAAAATTTAAGGGATTAAACACAATAGGGTCTGGGGATTGCCTCAATAAGAACTGGCTTAATCATTTTGTTTCTTCAGTAACCAAAATAGATGATGGTACATTTGAGCATAAAAGTGGGATGAGATTCATCCTGACTACAGAAGTAGAAGATCAAAGGAGAGTCCACCACGTCATTTTATTCCCTTCTCTATCATCTGTTGAAGAGTTTCGTAATATAATAAAAGATAAATCCCCAAATATAGACACTGATGGAAGATGCAATATAAACCTGGGAGGAGACCAGCTCTTAGACATAGTCAACAAAATAGATGGATTAATTGGGCCATCTCATGCTTTTACTCCATGGACTTCAATATACAAAGAATATGATTCCCTTGAAGAGTGCTATAAGACTAAAAATATACCTTTCCTTGAACTTGGCCTTTCTGCTGATGCTCAGATGGCTGACTGTATATCGGAGTTGAAAGATGTCACGTTCATGACCAACTCAGATGCCCATTCGCCATGGCCGCATAGAATTGGTAGAGAATTCAACAGACTAAAGGTAAAGGACAATAACTACGATGAAATAATTAAGGCCATTAAAAGACGTGGAGGAAATGAATTTGTTCTAAATGTCGGTATAGATCCTGATCTTGGAAAATACCACATGACCGCATGTACAAGATGCTATAAAAAATACACAATTGAAAATGCAATCGAAATAAAGAACAGGTGTAGTTGTGGAGGTCTGATAAAAAAAGGCGTTGCAGATAGAATAAAAGAATTGCATGATCAAGAAGTTACTCATCCCGAACACAGACCTAAATACATCAAAACTATTCCTCTCGCAGAAATTTTAGTTCAGACACTTGGCCTTGCTTCAGTAAATTCAAAAAAAGTCCAAGATCTCTGGAAGATATTGGTTCAGTCATTCAAAAATGAGATAAATGTTCTTATTGTTACCCCGAGAGAGGAAATAGAAAAAGTCGCCGGTGAAAAAGTTGCTCAGGCAATAGTTGATTTCAGAGAAGGCAATATCTATATAGAACCAGGCGGAGGGGGGATGTACGGTAAGGTGCATCTAAATAAAAAGAAGAATAATCAATCTAGTTTA
This sequence comes from Methanofastidiosum sp., assembly GCA_035362715.1. Lineage (NCBI taxonomy): Archaea > Methanobacteriati > Methanobacteriota > Candidatus Methanofastidiosia > Candidatus Methanofastidiosales > Candidatus Methanofastidiosaceae > Candidatus Methanofastidiosum > Methanofastidiosum sp. Next base: position 49,308 of record DAOSDU010000006.1, on the reverse strand, counting down.
GATGGATTTTTATAGTTTAGTCATCAAAAAGTGTTTTCACAACCATTATTACCTTTTCAGTATCTCCAGAAAAACGTGCTACAAAACCTTGCTTCAATTTTTTTATATCGAGATGAACGCCAGAAGGCAAACTAATATACCTGAGATTAGCTACTTCCTCTCTTGAAATAAAAATATCTCTAACAAAAGTCTCCTTTTTTTGATGTTGCTTTGCTTTCTCGAGGATTTTTTCTGTTACCAACGTATCCCAAATACAATTATTGATTTATTCATATATAAAATTAATCAATAAAATTTTCTTGCACATTCTTATTAAATAATAGAGAAACTTATAAATAATCAAGACTAATATAGACGGGGATAAAAATGTCGAAAGTTGAAGTGAGTATTAATGGAAAACAAATAGATTTGAATCCTTTTGTCGAGGAATTAATAGCTAATATTGTAAAAGGCATGATTTCTCCTTTGAAAGGCTATCATAAAGGAAAAATAAAAATTGAAGTAGAGGATTAAAATGGTATCTACATTAATAGTTTATTATTCTAAATCTGGCAACACCAAAGAAATGGCAAATATGCTAGCAACATTTTTGAGAGATGAAAAAATAGATGTTGAAGTCAGAGATGTGCTTGAAACATCACCAGATTATTTACTAGATTACGATGGCATTATACTTGGGTCTCCAACTTACTATGGGGATATGGCAGCCGAGATGAAGGAACTAATAGATAGAAGTGTAAAATACCATGGTGAGCTTTCTGGAAAACTTGGAGGAGCCTTTACTACAAGTGCATATATCGGTGGGGGAAATGAAACAACACTTCTCTCAATCCTCAAAGCAATGATGATTCACGGAATGGTTATTGTAGGAATTCACAACGCTGACCATTATGGTCCAGTGGCAATAGGTGCTCCAGATGACAGAGCAGAAAAACAATGCAGAATTTATGCTAGAAAATTTGCAGACACCCTAAAAAGTCTTAAAGGCTTTGATATAGTTGAGTAACTATGGATGTACCAGATAACTACGGTGGGATTGAAGAGAACTACTCAAAGTATGAGGATTCATATTTCGCTGTTTTACCTGTACCTTTAGAAAAGACAGTTTCATATAAAGGCGGCACTTCTTTAGGCCCTAAAGCAATAATCAATGCCAGTCAAAACATGGAACTCTTTGATGAAGAGTTTTTTGTTTCTCCCTGTACAATGGGTATCCACACAAAAAATGAAGTTAATTGTAATCAAGCAATGGAAAAGGTGATGCTTGAAATTGAAGAAGAGTCATTCAAGATTCTAAAAGATAAAAAATTTCTCTGTGTTCTCGGGGGGGAACATTCAGTTTCTCAAGCTCCAGTAAAAGCTGCAAAAAGAATGTACAAAGATATCTCTGTTTTACAGTTTGATGCACATTTAGATCTAAGGGATGCATACCTTGGGGATAAATATAGCCACGCCTCGGTAATGTCAAGGGTGGAAGAAGATGCCCCAATTGTTCAAGTTGGCATAAGAAGCTTCTCAGAAGAAGAGTATGAAAAAATTAAAGATGGGAACTACAATATCTTCTATGCAAAAGATATACACGATAACAAAAATTGGTTTAACAGAGCTATTGAAAAATTATCCGATAATGTTTACATAACTTTCGATATCGATGCATTTGATCCATCAATTATTCCTGGAACAGGGACGCCTGAACCCGGAGGCCTTTCATGGTACCTTGCATGTGACTTCTTAAAAGAAGTATTTTTCAAGAGAAATGTGGTGGCTGTGGACATTGTCGAAGTTGCGCCTCAAGAATCGTCTTCAGTTTCTGAATTTGTTGCAAGCAAACTTCTATACAAAATGATGACATACAAGTACATAAAAATAACATAATAATTCGGCCTAAAAATAGAAATCAAGGCTTGAATTTGGCAATAAAATGCAAAATCATTTATTTAGTATATTATTTTTTATTTATTTTAATGTTATTTTTTGTAGTTTGCACTTAAAACAAACAAAAGATTTTTAAATCAGTTTTTAATCTCTTAAAACAACTACCCTATAGAGGTAAGAGAATATTTTGGAGGAAAATAAATGTTGAACTTAGAGTCTTTAATATCAATTCTTGAAGCTTGTAAAAAAAACAATATCGCAGAGTTGGTAGTCAGAAAGGATTCCGTTGAGATTAGAACTGTTGTTGCCGGTGGAAGTGCCGCTGTTCATGCTGCTCAGCCTCAAATTTCTATCCCTGCTGCAATGACGTCTGCAGGAACTGTTGAAGAAACGTCAGCACCTGTTGCAAAGGAAGCACCAAAGGCAGCTGCATCTTCAAACATGATAGAACTTACAGCCCCAACACCAGGAGTATCTTATGTATCTCCCGGAACTACAATTGATAAGAAACCACTTCCAAAGGAAGGGGATATAGTCGAAGCAGGACAAGTTGTAGCACTTGTTGAAGCTATGAAGATGTTTAATGAAGTAACAGCACCAAGAAAAGCAAGAATTGCAGAAATTAAAGTAACAAATGAAACTCTTGTCAAAGTTGGACAGGTACTAATGCTTCTTGAGCCTCTCTAAGCTGGGTACTACCTAATAAGGTGATACTTATGGAAGATGTAAACTACCTAAGGGATATATTCCAAACACCCGGCAAAGTGTCAGGTATACCCCATGACGATAGAATAGAGAGAGCAAAAAAAGGATGGGACAAAAAAGGAGAAGATACAGAAAAAAGGCTTGCCGAAGCAAAGAGATTTGTCAAATCAGGTACAAAAATCATTGATCCGGCCGATGCTGTAGCTCTTTTGGAAACTGTCATTAAACCAGGCGACAGAGTTGCAATAGAAGGGGACAATCAGAAGCAGGCTAATTTTTTAGCAAAAGCTTTTGCAAAGGTAAGTCCTTCAAAAGTAAATAATATTCACATGGTACAATCAGTACTTGCTTTACCAGAACATTTAGATGTTTTTGAAAAAGGTATAGCCTCAAAAGTTGATTTTTGTTATTCAGGCCCTGTAGCAACAAGACTTGCAAGTATGGTAATGAATGGGAAGATAACAATTGGTGCAATTCACACATACATGGAATTGTTTGCTAGAACTTATCTTGACCTCACACCAAGAGTATGTCTAGTCGCCGCAAATGCTGCAGACAAGGAAGGAAATCTTTACACAGGATTCAACACAGAAGAAACCCATTCAATAATTGAAGCTACCAAATTTAGAAAAGGTATTGTAATAGTACAGGTCAATGAGATTGTTAACAAGGTACCTCGTGTAGATATACCTGGTGGCTGGGTTGACTTTATTGTACCCACTGAGGACCCATATTATATTGAACCTCTCTTTACACGAGATCCAAGATTAATTACTGAATCTCAGATATTCATAGCTATGATGGCTTTAGTTGGAGTCTACGCAAAATACGAAGTTAAGACTCTAAATCACGGTATAGGTTTTAACACCGCAGCCGTTGAACTTTTACTGCCAACATTTGGGGAAGAGATGGGATTAAAAGGAAAGATTTGTACACACTGGGCATTAAATCCACACCCAACAATGATACCTGCTATAGAATCAGGATGGGCTGAAACCTTCATGCCATTCGGTAGTGAAGTTGGAATGGAGAAATATATTATGGCAAGACCAGATATATTCCCAATAGGTCCTGATGGAACAATGAGATCAAACAGAGTAATGTCCCAGGCCGCTGGTCATTATGCTGTAGATGCATTCTTTGGTTCAACTCTTCAAATTGACCAATTTGGTAACAGTGCCGCTGCAACTGCTGGAAGAATTCCAGGTTTTGGTGGGGCGCCTAACATGGCATGTAACGCACCCGGTAGAAGACACCCGTCAAAAGGATGGCTTATGGCTTCAAAAGAAGATGGTATGAGAGAATCATTGATTGGGCCAATATACAGAGGAAGAAAACTAGTAGTCCAAATGGTTGAAACATTTGGAGAAGGAATGGCTCCAGTATTCTTAGAAAAACTAGACGCGTTCAAACTACAAGCCCAGGCCAAATTCGAGATACCCCCTATCATGATTTACGGTGACGATATAACACATATAGTTACAGAAGAAGGAATCGCATACATCCACAAATGTAAATCATTAAAGGAAAGAATGGACGCAATTAAGGCAGTAGCAGGATACACGCCTCTAGGACTTGCAGCTGATGATTCACAGACTAAGAAATTAAGGAAGGCCGGAGTAGTTATGCTTCCTGAAGATTTAGACCTATCATTTAATGACGCTAAAAGATCAAAACTTGCTGCAAAGAGCATGAGTGAACTTGTAGAATGGTCTGGAGGTTTATACGAACCACCAGTCAAATTTAGAAATTGGTAAGGAGGATTAATATGTTTAAGAAAGTTCTTGTTGCAAATAGAGGAGAAATTGCTGTAAGGATAATCAGGGCATGCAAGGAAATGGGAATAAAATCAGTTGCTGTTTACTCTGACGCTGATAAAGATGCTCTTCATGTTACACTCGCAGATGAAGCAGTCAATATTGGACCTGCCGCATCAATTAAGAGTTACTTGAACATGATGAATATCATTAACGCCGCAATTGTCACGGGCGCAGAAGGTATTCACCCAGGTTACGGATTTCTTGCAGAAAACTCTAGATTTTCAAAGCTTTGTAAAGCTAATGGAATTAAATTCATAGGCCCCAGTGCAGAATCAATTGACGCAATGGGAGACAAAGCAACAGCTAAAGATACCATGAAGAAAGGTGGTGTTCCAGTAACACCCGGTTCTGATGGAATTATAAAAACAATCGAGGAAGCCGATAAACTCATAAAGAAGATCGGAGTCCCTGTAATCTGCAAAGCCTCAGCAGGCGGCGGTGGAAAGGGAATGAGACTTGTCAAGTCCGAAAAAGAGCTAGAATCTGCTTTGAGATCTTGTCAAGCCGAAGCACAGGCAGCCTTTGGGAACCCTGATGTATACATCGAAAAGTACATAGAACAACCAAGACACGTTGAGATTCAGATTATTGCTGACCAATATGGAAATGCAATATACCTTGGAGAAAGGGACTGCTCTATCCAGAGAAGACATCAGAAACTTGTCGAAGAAGGACCTTCACCTGCTATATCCCCTGAAATAAGGAAGAAGATGGGGGAGGCAGCAGTCAAGGCGGCACTTGCTGCAAACTATGAAGGTGCCGGAACAGTAGAATTTTTGTTTAACGATAAGGAAAACGATTTCTACTTCATGGAGATGAACACAAGGGTCCAGGTAGAACACTGTGTGTCTGAAATGATAACAAACATCGATATCGTAAAGACTGGTATAAAAGTAGCAGCTGGAGAAAAATTACCATACACACAGAAAGACATTCAGATTAGAGGTCATGCAATTGAATGCAGAATTAACGCTGAAGATCCAAACACATTCGTTCCATCCCCTGGTGAAATTTCAAAACTTATCCTTCCGGGAGGGCCTTTTGTTAGAGTCGATACAGCATGTTACCAAGGGTACCAGATACCACCATATTATGACTCTCTTATCGCAAAATTGATTGTATGGGGAGAAGACAGAAACGAGGCAATTGACAGAATGTACAGGGCACTTGACGAATTTATGGTAGATGGTATTAAAACAACAATTCCATTCCACAAAAAAGTCATGAAAAACCAGATATTCAGAGGAGGAGTTTTCCACACCGACTTTATTGAAAAACACATGGACAAGTCAAAGAATGGAGGGGACTAAATGGCATTAACTGAATTAAACTATGAATTTAAGCCTGAAACCCCTAAAACAATAAAGGACGAATGGTCCCACATTGGTGTTGTAGCCAGTGGAGATCTTGAAGTCTTGATTGAAAAGGAAAACGCTCTGAAAGGAAAAATTAAAATACACATTTTAACAACAGTCGTCGGTTTTGATGACGTCTGGGAAACAGTCGTTAAGAAATTCATTGATAAAACTGGACTCTCAGGAGTCAAAGTCAACATAAATGACAACGCAGCAACCCCCGCAGTAGTTATTAGAAGACTTCAGCAGGCAGTAGATAATGGAGGAGGTCTCCAATAAGGTGATATTATGAAAATAAATTGGGAAGATCTTCAGAGTAAGAGCTTTTACCAAGCAACCGCTAGGGAAAGAGCTTACGGAATGGTAGATAAAGACACTTTCAAGGAATTTCTAGGTCCAAGAGATAAAATGACAAGTCCACACTTATTGATTCTTGGAGAGGCTGTTGAATTCGACGATGGGATTACTGTGGGCGTTGGTAAGATAAAGAAACACCCAGTATTTGTAATATCCCAAGAAGGAAAGTTCGTTGGTGGAGCACTTGGTGAAGTTAACGGAGCTAAGATGGCCTACACAATGAAACTCGCCTTAAAGACTTATGAAAAGATGAAGGAAAAATACGGCTCAGTACCAGACGACAGAAAACCAATATGCATAGTCTCATTTGACTCTGGAGGAGTAAGACTCCACGAAGCAAACGCTGGACTTTTAATGCACTCTGAATCAATGGAAACAATTTGGGAACTTCAAAACAAGGTACCCTATATTGCAATAACAGGCAGCACAATAGGTGCATATGGTGCACAGGGATTCGTCTGTTTAAGTGCAGATGTTGTCATCGCAAACGACTTTGGAAGAATTGGACTTACTGGTCCTGAAGTTATCCAGCAGGAAGTAGGAAAGGATGAATTTGACGCATCCGACAGAGCCCTCATATGGAGGACAATGGGCGCAAGGTCAAAATACATCCTAGGAGATGTTGACTACTTAATAAAAGATACAATTGGTACATTCAGAGACACAATTGTCAACATTGTCGATGAACCTATGAGTAAGATTTCTAAGACAAGAAAAGTTGGTTCACCACAGCTTGTTGAAGAAAATCTTGAAGTAGTGAAACTAGCTGCTGAAAAGAAAATAAAGGACTCAAAGGACCTCTGGAAAATTTATGGAAACGAAAACGTTGACCAGATCCCAGAGATGCCCCAGGAAAAGTTTCTTTCAGTTGTAAAAAGAAGGCCAAGGAGGATTTAAATGGTAACATCACTAATCGGAAAGACAGAAGAAGCAATCCAGATGATATTTGACAAGGATTCATTCCAAGAAAATGTTATTGGAACTACTCATCTAGATGCAGAGCTTGCACCTCCAGTAATGGTGGGCCAGGCAATGCTAGACGGAGAAGTATGCTCAGTTCTCGCAAATAACTCAAGGAGACCAAATCCCAGATTTAGAGTTGTTTACAGCGGAATCTTAGGAATGGAAGAAGCTTACAAATTCTCTCAGGCAATGTACGCTACAATAAATGCAGACAAGGACAGGCCAAAAGACAAGAAGAGGCCAATTATTCTATTAATAGACACTCCAGGAAACAGTCCAGGAAAAATAGAGGAAATTGTCGGAATGACAAAAGGAACAGCTTCCTACCAGTTTGCTATTGAAGATGCAAGATTGGCAGGACATCCTGTAATTGGAATGATTATAGGAAGAGCGGTAAGTGGTGGATTCTTATGTCACGGACTTCTTTCAGACAGAATTCTTGCACTCCCAAAAGAATATGGAACAATTGTTCACGTCATGCCTACAACAAGTATAGCTGTTATTACAAAGATACCCCTAGAGCGGCTAAACGAGCTTGTCAAGACAAATCCAGTATTTGCTTCAGGAGCTGAATTCTTCTATGACCTTGGTGGAATAGACGACATGGTAAAGAAACCTGAGGACATGAGAGCTACTATCATCAAGACAGTAAAGGAAATTAGAGAGCTTAAAAAGCAGGGTAAGGAAGACCAGCTTGGAATTTGGCACAGAGGAGAAGTCGGTGCACAGAGAGGCGGCAGAACAAAAAGAATGGAAGCCATCAAGAAGATGCAAGAAGAATACGAAAAGCTCCTACCTGAGCTATTATAATAATTTCCTTTATTTTAAATTTTTTTATTTTGAGGAATTAAAATGGAAAAAAAAACAAATCCTTATTTTGAGGAATTAAAAGATAGTGTTGAAACTTTTTCTACAGTTCCTTCTTTTGATGAAATGAAACATAGGACTCTTGCTGATAAGGGCATAAATGGCCCAACTGCAGCACACGTTATAGAAGAGGTACATACGCCTCTAAACTACGCATACATAACCTTCACAACAGGAACAACTGCTTGGCAGAATCTAGTTGGCATAACGCCAAATGAAAAAGAATACCGAAAAAATGTAGGTAAAAATGCATTAAAGATGGCAGGAGTAAAAGAAGGCCACAAAGCGATGTTTTGTTATCCACCTCTACTAAATGCAATAACAAGAAACGCATTGGAAGAGCTGGGTGTGACATGGACATTTCTCACTAAATCATCCAGAGATTCTTTTCTAATGGATCTATATTACAAGGAGCCAAATGTAATTTTTGGTGAATCATCATTTCTAAAAGCTTCATTACAAGACGCTATAAAATTAAATGTTGCAGAAGACCTCCCAAAAGTGGATATAGTAAACTGCATAGGCACACCTTTGGATTTAGAGGCTGCTGATCTAATACATGACATTCTCGGTGCCAGAGTCAATGATATATACGGTACCCAAGAATTTGGGTGGATAACAATGAATGGAAATCCTGTGAGGGAAGACATTGCATTTGTAAGATCTGATGTGGGGCATGATTTCAAAGAAGCAGTAGTGGGCGGACTTCCCACAGGGGATAGTTTTCCTGTAGTTGAATCTGGTCATGCGCTTGACAAAAATGGGAAGATAATCACCTATATGAGAGCTAGAACCCAACCTGATTATGAAATTTACGTTAGAGAAACAACACTAAATGCGAAACAAACAATTGAAAGGGCATGCCGAAGCATTTTGAGAATAAAATCCAAGGTAGCAAAAGTCCCCGAGGATGTTATCTTAAACTCCAATAGGACAGTCCTAGAACTTAAACCTTCAATAATCCCGAAAGGTTATGAAGAGAACAACGAGCCAGTAATCATAGAAGGGCCTGTTAAGACAAAGATGTTTGACCTACTTGTTCAGGCACAGCTTGACTACCAAACTTTAAGCGTTAAGGATCCATGCTGGGTCAAGGATAGGTAAATCCAAACATGATTTTTCATAGGCATGATCTGGTGTTTTCCGACTGGAAACAGATAGATACCTCAACAATTCAAAATGAGGAGTTTAAAAAACTTATACTTCAGAATATCCTCCCTGGAATTGTAAGGCGAGAAGAGATTGATGTCACTCAAGGAGATAACTACTATTCTGAAAAAGAAACGGTCTTCATTGGCTTTGTTTATCCCTATACAGAAAATGGGAGAAGGCTTAGATTCGGATCATCTGTTTCTGGAAATAAAATTACAAAGCTAGTAACTCCCTATGAAATTACAAATTTCAAATTTCAATCAAGAACACCTGCACTGTCCGCATTATACCACGTAAAAAATGAATTTAAGGTAGGTGTTTGGGGTTCAACATCCCTTGAAATTATCACGGGATTACCTTACACCCATGACAAGTCCGACTTGGATCTAATTGTAAAAAACTGCGCTCCAGATGAGCTTATTGGTCTCTTAGCTTTGTGCAACGAGATTGAGTCTAAAATGAGGATTAAGATTGATGTTGAAATTCATCTTAGGTCCGGTTATGGCATAAACCTTAAAGAGTATGCATCTGAAAGCGATACACTGCTTGGGAAAGGATTAAGAGACGTTATATTGATAGATAGAGAGAGCATAGAGGCATATTTATGAAAAAAGTAGACTTACTGGGGGAACTTGCAACTAGGAGCATCCTTTTAGAGGTATCTACGCACCCAAAACCCGGTCTTGTTACACCTTTTTCGTCAGGGGCTCACAGGGACATGGACTTTACACTTTTCTTGAAGAGCACAGCTGTACTGAGCCAGGGCTTTAAGGAGGTATCCCACTTTGGTTATAATTATAAAGGGGATATACAGAAGATGCTTCCACCTTTAAGAAAACTAGGGCTGGAAGTTGAAGAGAGGATGTTTGAAGTAACAAACGGCGTCAACACTCAAAAAGGCCTCATATTCCTTTTTTATCTGATACTTGGCGCATCGGGCCATTTATTGAACAAAAGGAGACTCTCCCCAAAAAATGTTTCATCTTCAGTTTCAAAGATAACTTCCGGAATAACTGAAAAAGAACTTGGATCAATCAAGAAAGGTAAAAAAACTCTTTCAAAGGGCGAAAATACATTTGTCAAACATGGCATCGCAGGTATTAGGGGGGAAGTAGAAAAAGGACTCCCAACAGTTATGGAACTTGGCCTGCCCGAATTCAAAAAAGTGTATGAGAAAACTCAAGACTTAAACAAGTCTTCACTTCACGCACTTATTGCCATAATGTCAAAAGCTGAAGACACAAACATTATCTCAAGAAACGGCATCGAAGCATACTATGATATCCAGAAAAAAGCAGATGAAATAGTAAAGGTGGGCGGAGTTTTAACGACTACTGGGATGTCAAAGATATTAGATCTTGAAATGGATTTTCTCAAAAAAAATATTAGCCCAGGCGGCGCCGCAGACCTATTGAGCGCAACATTATTCTTTTACTTCCTTAGTAAAGAGATGTGAGGGACAAATATGGAATTAACACCCCTTCAGACTTTTATTATTGCACTTGTATTTAGGATATCAATACCTATAGTACTATTTGTCGGGATAATCTATTTTTATAAAAAGAAAGGTAAAAAGCAGAGATGATTTAATTCCAAAACTCTTCTATTATAAGTGATGCAAGAAAGCACAATCCAGAATTCTTCATGCCCCAATAACGCTCTATATTAGGTCTTGCGACATCTAAGAGGTTTTTCAACTCCTCATTAATCAATTCATACTCGCTACTTGTAAGTTGCACGATGGATATACGTTTTCCTAGAAACTCCATAATTTTTCCTGCTTCTATCTGATCTTCTATCTCCTTAATTGAGATCTGGTACTCTGATGAATCTATAGCGCATATAATCTCAAAAAGCAGATTCTTTATGGCGTCGCGAGGTATATCTTTATTCATATTAGTCAATCTTAATTCTAATAATAGTTTATTAATCTTATGTCTTGATTAGGCTATATGAGAAATCATTATATATCACAACCGATATTATTTTTCGTGACCAGAAATAAAATTATCTTTCCAATAGTTTTTCTTGTTTTATTAGTTTCTGCTTGTTGTTTATACATAGAAGAAACAAAACCTGCCCCAGTTGAAAATGGAAATTCTCAGTCAAGTTACACAGACAAGGAGATTGAATACTTCAAAGAAATTGCGCTAGGAACTGAGTATGGTAACAATATACAGGTTATAAGAAAATGGGATTCTGATATAAGGATAAAAATCAATGGAAGTCCAAATGAAATGGATATCCAGGCCTTGAATCAAGTAGTATCAGAGATCAATGAAATTATTGGTGATAAGATAAACCTATCTATCGTTAGCACGAATCAAAATATCGATATTAACTTTGTTCCATTATCCGATTTTTCTATCTGTAATGCAGCTCCTGGAAACTATGGGTATTTTAACTGTAAATGGAGGAATAATGTGATTTACGAATGTGATATCTGCATTGCTAATGAGAATACCCTCCTTCAGGAAGAAAGGTCTCATATGATAAGAGAGGAACTAACTCAGTCTCTAGGGTTAATGAGGGATTCCTTGAAATACCGTGACAGCATATTTTACGAGGGGTGGACTCAAACTCAGAGATACTCTGAAATTGATAGAAAGATGATTGAGATATTATACTCTGGAAGTATAAGGCCCGGCATGGGAAAGGAAGAAATCGAGTTAATATTAAAAAAATAAAATTGGATCCCTAATTCAAGTTATTCTGAAATAACCTAATAGAAACTATTTTAAGTCTTTCATTTATACTCAAAGTATGAACTACAAACTACTATTGGGATGTCTTTGCATTGGATCAGGCTTATCTACACTTTATTACAGATTTACAAATGCTTTGTATTTTGAATTTTTAGATATAGTAATTTTGGCTCTATCATTTGTTGCTGGAATATACTTTATCTCAAAAGGACGAGAAGAGTCAAAGAAATTAAAAGAATAAAAATTCTCATATAAGATGGGATTATTTGAAGATATTTGGATTCAAATAGACTAAGCTATATATAATTGTTATCCTCAACAATGTGGGTGTAAAAATGTTTGGCACATTTGCAATAGGTGGAATGTGGAACGTAGGCATAATAGGCTTAGTTGTTCTAGTATTGTTAGACGCCCTGTTCCTTTGGATAGGGGCTAAATTTGCAGGAATTGACGATTCTTCATACTGGAAAGCAATTCTCGGTGTTGTTGTATTAATAGCATTGAGCGCTATATTGGGATCATTTTTCGGATCTTTAGGGATTATCGGGACAATTATTAGTTTCGTTGTAGCTCTATGGGTCGTAAAATCCATCTACGAAACATCGTGGTTAAAGGCCTTTTTAGCACTAATACTTGCATACATAGCCTTTATGGTACTTGCAGCTATATTTTCAAATCTAGCAATTTTTTAAAAAATTTTTATTTTTTAGAATAAGTGGAGGGAGTGGGATTCGAACCCACGAACACCTACATGACAGGACTCTGAATCCTGCGCCTTTGGCCAAGCTCGGCAATCCCTCCTTACTATATCATTTTTGTTTGAGAATCAGAGTGTTTTAGTCTCTCAACTTCATTCCAGAGCTTTTGTTCCTCTTCACCACTTGGTTTATAGTTAATTCCATGTGGCATGGACTTTCCTTTCTCATCAACTGTGACAAAAGTTACAAATCCATCAACAAGTTGCTCTTTTGTGAGTCTTTTGTATATCTTTGTGTATATGGTCAAGCTTGTTTTTCCAACATGCGCTAAAACTGATTCAATCTGGACGATATCTCCATTGTTTCCTGGTCTAATAAATTTCATACCATGGACCTTGATACAGACAATTTTTGTAGGATCCCCATAAACTCTAGAAGCTTCGATAAAAGCCCCCTCAACAAACCACATTGAAGTCACACCGGCAAAAAGAGTTCCGTGATGATTCAAATTCTCAGGTCTAACAAGTTTTGATATTGTAGTAAAATTTGAAGTGCCCATAAAATCAACCTTAAAGTGGGGACACAGGGATTTGAACCCTGATCCATGGATTTCCCCATCAAACTCCAGAATTTCTTCATCGGCATTACGCCATCAGTATTCTCTTTCATCCGGAAAGGATTCTGGAGTCCATGATGATGGCCTGATTACACCATGTCCCCTTTGCGAAGCCGGGGGAGGGAGTTGAACCCTCGTGATCGGATCTGCAGTCCGAGGCCGAGCCTCTCGACAACCCCGGCTTAATCAAAATAGCCTTTAAGTATTTTATAAAACTTTCGTTAAATACTTTGATGGCGAAGAAATGAACTCTTTCAACGAAACTTTGCTCTCTTCCCCGGATTTTAAGTCGCGCAACGTTACATTGCCCTCTTTTAGATCCCTTTCACCTATAATCAAAAGAGATTTTGCACCTAATTTGTTTGCAAACTTCATCTGATTTGAAAGATTTCTACCCATGATGTCAAAATCAACTTTAAATCCATTATTTCTCAAACTGGTTAATGCCTTTGAAACTTCCTTTTCAACATCACCAATAGTTGCAATGAAGAGATCAATCTCAACCTTTTCTTCTGGCCATATGTTTTTTCTCCTCATCATGAGTTCTAGGACAGCATCGCCCATCCCAAATCCAACGGCAGATATATGTTCTCCTCCAAAAAGTTCTGCAAGATTGTCATATCGGCCGCCACCAAAGAGTGCTCTAAATTCCCTTTTCCTATCGTGGACCTCAAAAACCATGCCTGTGTAGTAGTCAAGCCCTCTCACAATTGATGGGTCAAAGGTAATAAATTTTTCATAGCCTCTATCATTTAGATTTTGAGCGATCTTCTTTAGCGAATCAATGACCTTGGATATACCTTCTCCTTGGTAGGCCCCAGATAGACCTTCAATAGATTTAAGCAAGCCCCCCTTTGAATTAAGAAAAACTTCTATTTCTTTTATCTGATTATCATCTAAACCGATACCCAAGAGCATTTCCTTAAAGTCTCTTTCAGTTATCTTTTCTCTCTTGTCAATAATTTTAAGAACATCATGGTAATTTTTTATTCCAAGATCTAATAGAAATTCCTGAAGCATGCGCCTGTCCGATATCCTGACTTCTATGTCTGATTCATCAAAACCTAGGTCGCAAAGTAGTTTTATGGCACACGATATAACTTCAGTGTCAGCCCTTGGGTCTTCAGAGCCGAATATATCAATATTGAGCTGGTAGAACTCACGTAATCTACCACTCTGGGGCCTTTCATACCTCCATAGTCTTGGTATTGAATACCATTTCACTGGAAATGAAAGCTCCTTTGCCCTAGATACTAATACCCTGACAACTGAAGGAGTAAGCTCTGGGCGCAAAGAGATCATCCTGCCACCTTTATCCTCAAAGGCATAAAGCTCTTCAATGATCTCTTCACCGCTTTTTATGGAATAAAGATCAAATAGTTCGATTGCTGGCGTATCTGTTTCAAAAAATCCAAATTCTTCGACACTTTTTTTTATCGATGAAAATACTTTCTTTCTTGCAGCCATTTCATTTGGAAGAAAGTCCCTTGTACCCCTCAAGCGTTCGAACATCTTTGCACCCAGATTAAAAAATTCAAAGCAGTTTGCTGATTGATTTCCCTTGCTCTATAGCTTCCCTGATTATTGCCTCCCTTTTAAGAGTTTCTTCAGCAATATGGATGATTTCTTCAATCTTATCTTTTGGAATAACAACGACGCCATCGTCGTCCCCAACTATCCAGTCCCCTGGATTTACTATGACTCCACCGCAGACTACTGGGGCATTAATTTCCCCAAGTCTCGTTGCAGTACCAGCTCTTGTGACTATCCCGCGGCAGAATACGGGTAGACCTTCTCCCCTTATACTCTTGACATCTCTTATTGCTCCATCCACAACAACGCCAGCTACCTTTTTTAGTTTGGCCTGCATTGCCATAAGATCACCGAAAAGAGAAAATTTGGTGATCCCTCCTCCATCAATCACCAAAACTTCCCCTTCTGAAATATCCTCAAGAGCCTTTAGAGCTGTAAGCATATCGCCAGGACAGCATTTTGCGGTAAAGGCAGGTCCACAGACGAAATCGCCTTGTTTTATAGGCTTTATAGATTCATCAACCGAACCTCTTTTTCTCAGGGCATCATTGATAGAAGCAGCATCTAAAGTTCTAAGTTTTTTCTCTATCTCTCCCCTTTTCGTAAATATCTACCCCCTATCCCATATTATTTTATCCTTTTTCAATTCTTCTATCCTTTCCTTGGAGTATCCCAAAACATTAGTTAATACTTCGTCAGTATGTTCTCCTAGTGCAGGTGGGCGCAAATGACTTTTACATGGAGTAAGTGACAAACTCAAAGGAGAATTAGATGTAACCATCTTTCCTGCAATTGGATGGTCAAATTCAAAAAGCATATTCCTATATTTTGTATTTGGATCATTAAGGACCTTGTCAACTGTATTAACAGGTCCGCATGGAACGCCCGCATCATTTATTATTCTTACCAAATCTTCAGTTGTATGATTTTGTGTCCAATCTTCAATTATCTTTTTTAATTCTGCCTCATTTTTGGTCCTCAACTCATTATTTTTGAACCTTTCAGCCATAATTAAGAGATTAAATTCCGGAATATTGCTGCAAAACATCTCCCACAAATGGTCATTTCCTATACCTATGACAATGTACCCGTCAAGAGCTTTGAATACATCAAAAGGGGTAAGACTTGGATGTCTTGATCCAATTCTCTGGGGTATCTCTTCAGAAACAGTATATCTGACTACAGCATTTTCCAAAATTGCAATAATGCAATCTACCATAGCGGTGTCTATATACTGTGCTTGTCCAGTTTTCTCTTTAACTCTTAAAGCCCCTAAAATTCCAATCGCGGAGAACATGCCTGACATTATATCTGCAATTGATGATCCCACTCTTGTAGGGGGATTATCTGGAAAACCTGTTATGCCCATCAATCCTCCATAAGCCTGTGCTATAATGTCATATCCAGGCCTTCCAGGGTATACAGAATCATTTCCAAATTGAGAGATTGTAGCGTAAATTATATTAGGATTTATTTTTTTGATATTTTCATATGAAAATCCAAGCTTTTCCATTGTCCCAGGTCTGAAATTTTCCGTTACAACGTCACATATTTTAATAAATTCTCTAAGTATTTCCTTACCTTTTTCTTCTTTAAGATTCAATACGACACTTTTTTTGTTTCTGTTGACGCTCATAAAATAAGCGCTTTCTCCATTTTTATATGGTCCAAATTTTCTTGAATCTTCTCCGTCACTCTTTTCTATTTTTATAATTTCAGCCCCTAGATCGCCTAAGATCATAGTGCAGTATGGCATCGCAAGCACATGGCTTAAATCCAGTATCTTTACTCCTTCTAATGGCCTCATTTATCCACCTCACTAAAATTAAATAATGAAATTATCACAACAATTTCCTCAACAGATGGATTGCCATCTATCTCAATCGAGCGACATTTGTCCTTTTCTTCTTTTTTTTCGTCTATTATGATATCAGTTACCATATTAATAAACTTTTCCCATTTTATTTTGTATCTATCACAAAGAGAAGTTCGCCCTTTTCAACAATCATCCCTTCATAAACTGGTATCCTTGATAGTAACCCTGCCTCCGGAGCATAAATTTCTGTCTCCATCTTCATTGCTATTAATGTCATTATCGGGTCTCCTTTTACCACCCTTTCTCCGGCTTTCTTCGATAATTTGAGTACAATACCTCCTATTATCGAATCAACATAAATAATATCATTTTCTTTTCTGTATTGGCTATCATCTTTCTTTTTCTGTATCTTCTTTAAAATAGAGATTTCATAGATGAATTCATCATAAAATACCTGATACTCTCCATCAGATACTTTTTTCAATTTAATCTGATGTTCTTTATCATTAACTTTTATTTTGAATTCATCCATGAAAATCAAGCGAGAGAAGCTATCAAGACTCCAGCGGCAACAGCGGTACCGATGACTCCTGCAACATTAGGGCCCATTGCATGCATTAGAAGGTGATTCTGTGGGTCTTCCTTTAATCCCATTTTCTGTACAACCCTCGCAGACATTGGAACTGCTGAAACACCGGCAGCACCTATCATAGGATTAATCTTCTCCTTTAGGAATAGATTCATTATCTTTGCAACTATAACTCCACCACATGCAGCAGTAAAGAATGCCACTACTCCCAAAATCATGATCTTCATTGTTTGTAGATTAAGGAAGTTGGCCGCATCCATAGTACTACCAACTGAAAGTCCAAGGATAATTGTCACAATGTTCAAAAGCTCCTCACTAGCACCTTTGGCAAGCCTTTGTGTAACACCTGTCTCCCTGAAAAGATTTCCAACAAAAAGAAGTCCTACTAATGGGATAGCCTTAGGTACTAATAATCCAGTTACAATTGCAGCTATGATTGGGAATGCAACTTTTTCTTTCTGTGAAACTACTCTCATCTGTACCATTTTAATTTTTCTTTCAGCTTTTGTAGTTGTAAGCATAATTGCAGGCGGTAGTATTAACGGCACTAACGACATGTAGGAGTATGCAGCTACTGCAGTAGCACCTAATAATTCAGGAGCTAGAACTGTAGTGACATAAATTGTAGTTGGTCCATCCGCTCCTCCGATTATTCCGATAGAGGCAGCTTGTTGTGGAGTAAATCCAAGTATAATTGAACCTACAAGCGCAATAAATACTCCAATCTGAGCAGCAGCACCAAGTATGAATGTTTTTGGATTTGCTAACAACGGCCCAAAATCTGTCAGAGCACCAATCCCCATGAATATTAGACAAGGGACAATTTCATTAGCTATCAGATACTTTAAGAAAATACCAAATACCCCACCAATTGCATTAGGGTCAGAGATACCAGTTAATGGTATATTAGAAAGAATTGCCCCAAAACCAATTGGCACTAACAATAGCGGCTCAAATCCCTTGTAGATTGCGAGGTATATAAGTATGAAACCTACCACTATCATCGCAACATTACCGGCAGATAAATCAAAAATCCCGCTTGTTGTTTTGAATATTTCAATAAAGGACGATATTAAGTCGACCATATTATCACTTATCCTATTGTGAAGAGGGTATCACCAGTGTTTATAGTCTGTCCTGGTTTCACTGAAATGTTACCTATTACCCCATCTGATGGAGAGGAGATCTCATTTTCCATTTTCATTGCTTCGAGTATCAATACTACGTCCCCAACTGAAACTTTGTCCCCTGGATTCTTTTTTATTGATAGAACTGTTCCTGACATGACGGCTTTTACAGGCTCACCTTTACCTGAAGACGGTTTTGAAATTGGAGCAGGCGCTTCTCTTTGGGGAGTATAGGATGGAGCTTGGTAAACTTGTTTGGGTGATGATTGTTGTCTAGCAGTTCCCATTAACTCTTGGATATTAACCGTAGACTTCTTATTACCCAACTTGACCTCTAGATTTCCACTTTCAATATTTTCAACTTCTACTTCGTACTCCTTTCCATCTACATTAACTTTGTATTTAGCCATTATAACATCTCCATCTGTTCTCGTCTGCTTAATAATTTCCAGTTATCTATCTTAGAATGCAAATTAATAAGTGAAACTGCATCTTTAGATATATGGAAATAAGCTGCTGTTATCATTGCAGTTAATTCATCATTTGATATTCCTACTTCATCTTCAGTTTGAGTTTCAGTTAGATTAATTTTTTCTTCTTTATTATTTTTCTTTTCTTCCCTATTTTTAATAAATTTACCAAAATAATGTATAACTCCTGATAAAATAATCAAAACCAAAAAAGTTATAGCCATACCAACTATAACTAAGGTCAATCCTAAAGTCAAATAATCCATGTTTACCATTATATCCACCTTAGAATGGAATTATACCATGTTTTTTCTTGGGTAGTACTTCTCTCTTTGACTGGTATACCCTAAGTGAATTGATTAGTATCGTTCTTAGATTTTTTGGGTCAACTACATCATCAACATAGCCACGTGCAGCTGCCATGTAGGGATTTGCAAATTTCTGTTTGTAGTCTTCGCTTAGTTCATCTGTTTTCTTTGTAGGATTAGAGGCTTCAGATATCTCTTTTCTAAAGACTATTTCACATGCGCCTTTTGGCCCCATAACTGCAATCTCTGCTGTTGGCAGCGCATAAACTGCATCAGCCCGTAGATGTTTTGAAGCCATAGCTATATATGCCCCCCCGTAAGCTTTTCTCACAATAACTGTAATTAAAGGAACAGTAGCTTCAGAGTACGCATATAATAGCTTTGCACCGTGTCTTATAATTCCGCCATGCTCTTGGTCTAATCCCGGCATATAACCTGGTGTGTCAACAAAAGTCAGTATTGGAATGTTAAAAGCATCACAGAATCTGATAAATCTTGATGCTTTGTCAGAGGAGTTAATATCTAAAACTCCAGCAATATGGCTTGGATTGTTTGCGACTATGCCCACGACTTTTCCGTCAAGTCTCCCAAATCCAACTAGGATATTTGGTGCATAGAGAGGATGAATTTCATAGAATTCATTGTTATCAAGAACTGCTTTAACAATTTGACTTGCATGATAACCTTTGTTTGAATCTTCTGGTATAATCGAATAAAGCTCAGGAGTCTCCCTCAATGGGTCATCTGTTGGTGCAATTGATGGAGGGTCTTCCATGTTGTTTGAAGGCAAATAACTGAAGAGATTTCTAATAAGATTTAAGGTATCCTCGTCATTTTTTCCAACCCTATGTGCCATTCCGCTTTTAGTCTCGTGGACATGAGGCCCACCAAGTTCTTCAAAGGTCACATCCTGATGCAACACAGTTTTTACAACTTGAGGCCCAGTTATGAACATATAACTTGTAACATCGGTCATGAAGACAAAATCCCCTATTGCCGGAGAATAAACGGCACCACCAGCACAAGGCCCCATAATAGCTGTTATCTGAGGTATAACTCCAGAAGATATTGTGTTCCTGTAGAAAATATCCCCATACCCCTTCAGGGAATCAACACCTTCTTGTATCCTTGCGCCTCCGGAATCATTTATACCGATCACAGGAGCTCCAACCTTCATAGCCTGATCCATTAGATAGCTTATCTTGAAAGCATGTGCTTCTCCCAAGGAACCTCCCATAACTGTGAAGTCTTGGGAAAAGACATATACGAGTCTCCCTTCGATTGTACCGAAACCCGTAATGACGCCATCTCCAGGTATATCCGTTTTGTCTAGACCGAAATCAACTGCTCTATGTTTCATCAGTCCATTTATTTCAACAAAGCTGTTCTTGTCAAGGAGTATGTCAAGCCTTTCTCTTGCATTAAGTTTACCCTTTGCATGTTGAGATTCAAGCTTTTCCTTTCCTCCTCCCATCTTTAACTTGTCTTTCTTTTCTTTTAGCTCTTTTAGCATACCTTCAATGGCCATAAAATTACCACCGTTCGCCTTATCTTTTGATTTAGGCGGCACTGCTTCAATACTTAATAGAACTGTTTAAAAACTTTGTGGTAATCCAAATATTCGGGCTTTTAATTGACTTTTATTGGTATTTTTGTATGGCATATTGGACATTTGTCATCAATTAGGCTATTTTTCACGCCATAAGTTCTTTTGACAACTACGTTCTTGCAGTTAGGACAAAAAGTATCATTATTTGAAGCCACATTTCCAAGATAAACATATTTTAGTTTCTTTACAGCTATTTCTTTTGCCTTATAGAGCGTCTCAACTGGTGTAGATTTTATCTCCATTTTGTACATCGGCCTGTAAGCAGAAAAGTGTAAAGGGATCTCATCGCTCAACTCTGAAACAAAATCAACAAGTTTTATTATATCTTCATCTGAATCATTTAAAGTCGGAATCAATAAATTTGTTATTTCGATATGAGTTTCTCTAAATGCAGTTTTAATTGTTTCTAGTACTGGCCGGAGCCTTGCTCCGCAAATCTTTTGGTAAAACTCCTCAGAAAATGCTTTGAGATCTATATTCATTGCGTCAATATATGGTAAAGCCTCCTTTAGTGGCTTTGGATTTATGAACCCGTTTGTAACCCATACATTTTTGATACAATTTTCTGTTGCTATTTTTGAAGTATCCATTAGATATTCGTAGAATATTGTTGGCTCTGTGTATGTATAAGAGATAGATTTACACCCATGCATCTTTGCTAGCTCAACTATTTTCTCTGGCTTTAGAAAATGGTAAGCTATATCGTCAGGCGTTGATTGAGAAAGATCAAAGTTCTGGCAGTTCTGACAGAATAGATTACACCCCGGCGTTCCAAAGGAGAGAGAATATGAACCAGGGTAGAAATGATAAAGAGGCTTTTTCTCTATCGGATCTACATGGAAATACAGTTTTTCTGAGTCACTCTCTCCATAAACAAGAGTTCTTAGTTTTCCATCTAGATTTATTCTTGCCCTGCATTTGCCCCTCTCATTTGGAGATATAAGGCATACATGCGGACACAATAGGCATCTCATGTCCTCCTTTTCTTTTCTGTAAAAGAGTGCCTCTCTCATGCTAAAAATATTGATTTAATACTATTTTAATTTATCTAAAAAAAAGAGAAATTATTTTTTAGAGGATTTTACCTTTTCTAGAGCTTCTTTGAAGTCTTCTTTAGTTACAAACTCAGTCTTGTCAAGGCCTTTTCTTATGGCGTTTAGACCAGCTTCCCTGGTAAGAGATTTTATATCGGCACCTGTAAATCCTTCAGTTGGTTGGACTAGCTCATTAATATCAACGTCCTTTAGTGGCATTCCCTTGGTGTGGATCTTCAGTATATCAAGTCTTGATTCCTTGTCAGGCAATGGTATTTCGACTATCACATCAAATCTCCCAGGCCTAAGAAGGGCCTCATCTAAAATGTCTGGTCTGTTTGTCGCCGCGATGACTATTACTCTCTCCAAGGATTCAACGCCATCCATCTCTGTCAATAATTGATTTACCATTCTTTCAGTTACCTTTGCACCAGTCTCTTGGCCTCTTTTGGGCGCAATTGAATCAATCTCATCAAAGAATATTATAGAAGGGGCTACTTGCCGGGCCTTGCTGAATATTTTCCTGATACCTTTTTCACTCTCACCAACCCATTTTGAGATTAGCTCAGGACCCCTAATTGCTATGAAGTTTGCCTCGCTTTCTGTTGCAACAGCCTTTGCAAGAAGAGTCTTCCCACATCCAGGTGGCCCATAAAGGAGGATACCTTTAGGACCTTCAACGTTTATCTTTTTGAATACATCGGGATATTTTAGTGGCCACTCCACAGCTTCCTGTAATCTTTGTTTTACTTCTTTTAATCCCCCTATATCACTCCATTTTACAGTTGGAACTTCAACTAAGGCTTCCCTCATTGCAGATGGCTCTACTTCTAAAAAAGCTAAATCGAAATCATTCTTTGTTACTTCAAGCTTGTTTAGAATTTCTGGGGAAATTTCAATATCTCCTCCGCTGAGATCTGGGAGAACTCTTCTAATCGCCTTCATCCCCGCCTCTTTACACAAGGCCTCAAGGTCCGCTCCGCTGTAACCGTGTGTTTTTGATGCATAATACGATATATTCACATCCTCAGTTATCGGCATGCCCCTTGTATGAACCTGAAGTATCTCTTTTCTGTCATTTATATCCGGAACACCAATTTCGATTTCTCTGTCAAATCTTCCAGGTCTCCTCAATGCAGGGTCAATTGTTTCTGGCAAGTTTGTAGCTGCTATCACCACTACCTTGCCTCTTGTCTTTAGCCCGTCCATTAGTGTCAGAAGCTGAGAAACTACCCTTCTTTCGACTTCCCCTTTTGACTCTTCCCTTTTTGGGGCAATTGCATCGATCTCATCTATGAATATTATGGCCGGAGAGTTTTCTCCTGCATCTTCAAAGACCTTCCTAAGGTTCTCCTCAGATTCACCATAGTATTTACTCATTATTTCTGGGCCGTTAATAGAGGTGAAATAAGCGTTGATCTCATTTGCAAGTGCCTTTGCAAGGAGAGTTTTACCTGTTCCAGGAGGTCCATACAGTAAAACTCCCTTGGGAGGATCTATACCGAGTTTTGAGAAAACTTCCGGATGCTTCATGGGCATCTCAATCATTTCTCTAATCTTTTGGATCTCATCCCTAAGTCCACCTATATCTTCATAAGTTACATCAGGCATTTTTGATATCTCAGATTCTGACACAGGTTTAGGTGAAATTGTTATTTTAGTTGATGGAATTATCTTTAGGATACCTCTTGGATTTGTTTTTGTCACGACAAATGGAAGGCTCCTATTAAAGATTTCAAATACAAAAACGTTATTTTGAACGATTGGGATATCAGAGAATTTTTCTTTGAAATATGATGAAAGGTCTCCTGAAAACTGCATATCGGCCTGCATAGGAGCAAGAGTAATTGCCTTTGCTTCCTTAACTTCTGCTCTTGAAATGCTGACTCTATCCCCAAGCAATGCTCCAGAGTTCTTCCTGAGTATGCTGTCCATTCTAACTATTCCGGAACCCTCAACATTATCTGGCAGGGCCTTTGCAGCTGTTATTTTCTCGCCTTTTATCTTTACAATCTCGCCATAATTTAGGTACATCTTTCTCATTGCATCGGGGTCAATCCTTACAATACCTTTACCCACATCGAGCTTTTCTGCGCTCCCTACAACAAGTTCTATTTCATTAATTTCTTTCACTTTAAAACACTCCATAATATATTAACATTAAGTTAACTTAATATAAAGTGAAAGTAATCCTTTATAAATTTTACGGTTAAAAATAATAAAATTGGCTATCTAGAAAAAATAAAGAGACTATCCATCGTAATCTTCAAGCTTTTTGGCAAAATCATTACTGTTATAAGATTTGGGTCTATCATCTACTTCAAACGATGAAACGTCATTATCTAAGCGGGCCGGCCTTTTTCTATTAATGGCATTTTTAACATAATCATCATGATCATTTTCCCTTATTTCAAAAAGGTCACTTTCATTAAAGACCCTGCTTTCAATTTCTTCTATCTCTTTGTATATCTCATCAAGATTACGTTTGATTCGCCTGATAGAATCCTTCAAAGTTTCAACTTCATAGCTGCCTTTCTTCTTGTCCTCATCGAAAAGGAAGTTCATAAAGCCACCAATTAAATTTTTAAAATTCAATTTAAATATATATTGCTAGTCACTGGAAAACTATTTAATATGCCTTAACATAATTGTTTAAATGAAAAAAGGCCTATCCTATCTTGATATTGCAGCTTTATCAGTCATTTTATTTCATACTGTTCTTTTAATCTTAAATATTGAAAATCTCCCTGCTGACCAGAAAGATTGGTCGTACCACCTGATGATTGCTAGGATGTTTGTCGAACACAAAACTTTCTTATGGGATTACTATGAGTTCGCACCCATAGGGAGACCTCACCTTTATCCTCCATTTCTTCATTTGCTATTTGCAGCCACAAATATCTTAGGTATGGGATGGGTAACAATCCAGAAGTTTTACGGGATTCTTATCTACCCAGTTTCGCTTCTTTCAACATTCTTTGTTTCAAGGGATCTTTTTGGAAAGAAAGTCGGATTATTGTCGGTAGTGATTCTTTCAGCTTCCTACAATTACTGGTGGTGGCAGATTTCAATAGCACCGACTTCTCTAATATTTGCACTCTTTCCTTTGGCAATGTGGGCAGTATATCGAAAAAAGACAATTCTTTCAATAGCCTTACTTTCAATATTTTTATGGACGCATTTTTCTTCATTTTTAGTGGTTCTTGCAATAGGTATATTTGGAGTATTGAAACGAGACTACCTGAAGTATTCCTTAAAGATAATAATAATATCCTTAATCACTTTTAGTCCATGGGCAGTCCATGTATTGTTGAATCGTGACTGGATTCACGGAAACTGGTCATCCTTTGCAAATATGCCTACAATTGGTATTGTAACTATACTGTTTGCGATTTTGGGTGTGTACTTCCTTGCAAAAAGAAGAGATACAAAAGACATACTACTCCTGGCAACAGTTCCTTCAACACTCCTTATAGGGGCGTTGTATGGATTTAGGTTCTTTATGCATGCCCCAGTGATACTTGCAATCATAATGGCCGTAGGTGCTTATGAGACTTCAAAAAGAATAGATAAGAATGCATTCTATGTATTTTTAATAGCTTTTTTGGTAATTTCTTACACAGGGGAGCCCACACTTAGATTAAGATCAATCGGGCCAACTATGGCAGGCGCCCCACCACCACAGCTAAAATATGGCCCAAATCCAGTTGGCGAAGCAGGACCCATGCAGGGAGTTGCCCCAGTTGTCATTCAATCAACACCTCTAAAAGAAAATTTGAATGCATTGATGGGCATTAAGCTACGTACGCTCAAAATAAGCCCTTACGTTTCTGAGAATGCCTTTAATCTTTACAATTTCATAAAAAATAATACAGACCAAGACGAAATAATTCATGTTCAGGGTGGGCCAATAGCAACCTGTATATCCCTCTTCACTGATAGGAGAACTGACAATGGTATGTGGAGGGAAGTTACAAATGAAGATATGGGCAAATCGCCTCCAGCCGGTGCAAATTATGGTGTAATGGAAATAGGTGATAGGCAGAGAATTAATTTTCCCAAAGACATGATTATAGAAACATTTGGCCAGTTCATAGTCTACGATGCCACTAAGATGGAACAGATAATATTACCACAAGATCAACCTAGATTGCCTCAAATATTAACAGAAGTTTCTACTCAAATAAGAAAAGCTTCAATATCTTTAGACACTGACAGGGAATTAACAATGAAACTTCTCTTGGATGTCTCTGATAAACTTAATCAATTATCAAAAGGAGCACCTGACGAAAAAGGGAAGAAGATACTTGAAAGGTCATCTATTATCTTGAGAAATAAATCTCAGAAAATTTCCTATGCCGAAGGCCAAGAAATGACAAGAGTAAAAGAAGAACTAATGGCAATGGCCCAGTTATATGAGAGAGGAGACATTGGAGGGGCTCTAATAATATTAGAGAAAATATGACTACATCCATCCTTTTCTCTTAAAATAATAAACCATCGAAAGACCAATAGCAAGCATCAGCAAAAGTATAGAATAATATCCGTAAGGTGACTTTAACTCAGGCATAACATCAAAGTTCATCCCATATATACCGGTAATTAGGGTCAGAGGCATCATTATTGTCGCAATTATGGTCAAAACCTTCATTATCTCGTTTAATTTGTTCGAGGTATAAGATAAATAAGTGTCTTGTATTCCAATTAAGGAATCCCTCATCGAATCAAGGGAATCGAAGATACTTATGATGCTATCATAGTTGTCTCTGAAATAGATTTTAGTTTCATCTGAAATAAACATGGATTCTTTTCTTAATAGGCCTAATAGCTCTTCTCTTTCTGAAACAACTATTCTTTTGAAAAGAGAAACATCCCTCTTAAGTGTAATAACTTTCATTATGCACTCTTTATCTCCGCCATTAAACAGTTCATCTTCTGTTTCTTCTATTACAATATCAAGTCTATCCAGAACCAAAAAGTAGGAGTCTATGATCCTATCCATTATAATATGCAATAGAAAGTCAGGTCCTTTGTTCAGTATTTTTGAGAGAGCCTTCTTATCATTTTTTATTTTTTCTAAAATCTTGATCTCTTTTCTCATGTCTTTTGTTATAATGTAATTATCACTTATTACAACATCATACTCATACTTGTTAATCTTTGTATCCATGAAAACATTATAGAATACAATGAAATTATAGTCATCAAAAACTTCTATCTTGACCCTTGTCCCTTCATCACTTAAGTCTTCTACAGTCACAGGGTGTAAATCGAAGAGATCACCAAGATAGGATATCTCTGCATTTGTTGAATCAATTAGGTCAATCCATAATCTTGTGCCCTTTTCAACTAACTCTTTTAGCCTCTCAGGAGATGCTATTTCCCTCTGTATTTCTCCTTCAAGATAAAATACCTCAAACATTATTTTACAATAAGAACATGATATTTAAATTAGTTATTCTTTAAAGCTCACCTTCAAGCTTCAAAACAATCCTTCTAAAAATTCCCTTTAGGGTATATATCTCGCGCTGTGTATTAAACCCTCTCGTTAAAACGTGCTTGAAGACTGTCATAGCGTTATCTCTTCTGTATTCTCGCTCCTCAACATGCGCCAATATCTTTTTGAAATCCTCCATCAATAGATTCTTTTCAATTATTTCCTTTCCTTCAAGAGGATTTATTTTAATAGAGCATTTGGATTTGAATATTTCATAGAGTATTATTGAAAGAGCATGTGAAACATTCATCGTCGGATACCTTTTATCGGTGGGGATTGTAGTCATTGTATCGCACATCTCAACTTCTTGATTTCTAAGGCCACTGCTTTCCCTGCCCAGCACTATTCCCACTTTAAAATCAGAGGGTATCTTCTTGGCCAGACTCTCAACAGGGGTATAATTCCTCAAGACTCCGCCGCTTGTATTTACGCTTGTTGCAACAGATACGTCAACATATTTTAGAGCCTCTTCCAGACTTCCTACAATTATGGCAGATTTCAAAATATCTTCTGCATGGACCGCTAATTTGTACGCCTCATCGTCAATCTCAACTGGATTGACTAGAATAAGGTCATAGAAACCGAAATTTTTCATAACCCTCGCAACGCTGCCAATATTTCCCGAGGTTTCCGGCTCTACAAAAATTATATAAAACATCAAGAGAAGAAAATATTAGGATAAAGATAAAGTTTTGGGTGCATCAATGGAAATATCTCTGGGAGTTGACATAATCTCCCGTGACCCAAGAATTTATGCAATGGTCATACTTTCGAGGGAAGAAAACAGATTTTTGACTGTTTTGAAGGAAAGCGGGCCAAAGCTTAAACTTTTGAAACTAATAAAAAATTACTCTCCCACTTACATGGGAATCGATTCTACCGAAGAATTCTCTAAAAATGATTTAGAGAAACTTTCAAAGTATGTTTCAATAGTTCAAGTTACTGGAAAGTTTAATGACTTTACTTCTCTCCCGGCGCTTGCAAAAAGATACAGGATAAATCTAAATCCAAAAAATCCTTTTGATGAGGCATACGCACTTGCGAGATTGCCCTTCGAAGGAGTCGGCTACAAATTAAAGCTTTATGAAGATGAAACTGAGATACTTGTTTCAAGCGGCAGGAGTCTTGGGAGAGGGGGCTACTCACAAGGCAGATACCAGCGAAGGACTTTTGCCCTTATCAAATACAAGGTCAGAGACATCGAGAAGGAACTTAAAAACGAAGGATTTAATTTTGACCTTGAGGTAGTTGAGCGGGAAGGGGGATTTTCAAAAGGCACCTTCAAAGTATACTCTAACTTTGAAAATATCCCCATCAAAAGCAGCAGAGGCGATATAAGGATAGATGTTAGGCCACTTAAAAAAAGCTCCATTGAATACGAACCATTTGAAAAGAAGGTTGAAGTATCAAACATCAAAGACAGGTATGTCATTGTCGGGGTTGATCCAGGAACAACAGTTGGCCTTTCAGTACTAGATCTTGAAGGAAATGTGCTTGCTATCACCTCTAAAAGAAGTTTTTCAATGTCAGATGTCAAGGAAGAGATAAGAAAGTACGGCTATCCCCTAATATTCGGATCTGATGTAAATCCGCCTTCTGGGTATATTGAAAAGTTGAGTACCTCGTTTGATTCTATTCTTTATGTGCCTTCTCTATCGATCCCCGTCAAAGAAAAAAATGAGCTGTCAAAGGATCAAGAAGCAACGAACGCCCACGAGAGGGATGCTCTCTCAGCAGCATTAAAGGCTTATCTACACTATAAGAATAAGTTTACGCAGATAAAATCAAAAATACCCCAAGAGCTATCGCCTTACAGCTCTAGGATAATAGGCGAAGTCATTAAGGGCATGCCAATAAAAGAAGCCTTTGACAAAGTCAAAGAAGATTTGCTGAAAAAAGAAGACGAGATAAAAATTGAGCAGAAAAATCCTGACGAAGTAATTCTAGAACAGTCAAAAATAATCGAAAATTACAAAGATAAGCAGACCTTATTGAAAAAGGATTTTGAAAAACTTCAGTTGGAAAGCTTTGACATGAAAAGGAAACTTCAAGAGAAAGATTCAACAATTATATCCCTTGAAAGAAAACTTTTCGATATCCTGGACAGGCAAAAAAAAGAAGCTTTGAAGGACAATGTAATAAAAACTAAGAATTTTGAGATAACTTCACTTAGAAAAAGTGTCGATATCCTAAAAAGCAAAGTAAATTTGCTCACTGAGGAAAACAAAAGGCTAAAAGAATTAAAGCCGCTAATGGAATCTGAGGACATAATCATCGGTAAGGTTTTACCTGTTTTTTCTATCGACGGCATTAAAAATCTTGTAAAAAATCAGGATCTTACCGAAGGCGATGTAGTTTTTTTAAAAGACGCCACAGGTGGAGGGGCAGAAGCTTCCAAGATGCTATCTGAGATAAAAGTCAAAGCTGTTCTAATATTGGGTAAGATATCGCATCAGGCTCAAGAAGAGCTAATCGATATTGAAATACCGATAATCGATTCGAAAGATATAAAAATGGAGGTAATTTCGAAGTTCGTTATAATAGACAAAGAAAGCTTTGATTTAGTCTATAAAAAAGAAAAAAAACTATTAATGGCTCTTAAAAAAGAAAGAGAGTCAAATAAACTTCTTAAAATAATTAAAGATTATAAAGAACAAAGAAAATCAGATTATAAGGCCTAATTAGAGACTTTTATTGTACCAATAGCTATATAAATGTTACGGTTGCTTTAAATAATATGGAAAAAACTGAGACGAAGAAAGTTCATGCTTGCCCTGAATGTGGGAGTCATAAACTTATTCGGGACTATTCTAGAGCTGAAGTTACTTGTGATGAATGCGGTCTTGTAATTTCTGAAGATATCATCGACACAGGTCCTGAATGGAGAGCTTTTGACCATGAGCAAGGAGAGAAAAGAGGTAGAGTAGGGGCCCCTATGACCTACACTATCCATGATAAGGGTCTTTCCACCATGATTGACTGGAAAAACAAGGATATCCACGGAAGGGATATCAGCGCAGGTAGGAGAGCCCAGATATATAGAATGAGGAAATGGCATAAACGAATTAAAGTTGCAGATGCCAAAGATAGAAATTTAGCTTTCGCTTTAACAGAACTTGATAGACTCTCTTCTCACTTGCACCTACCAAGAAACATTAGAGAAGGTGCAGCAATGGTTTACCGAAAAGCCGTTGACAAGAGGCTTATTAGAGGTAGATCAATAGAATCAGTAACATCCGCATGTATTTACATAGCGTGCCGTGAATATAAAGTTCCAAGAACTTTGGATGAGATTGTAGAACATTCCAGAGTAGATAAAAAAGAAATTGGCAGAAGCTACAGGTTTATCACAAGAGAATTAGAGATAAAACTTTATCCAACAAGCCCAGTGGATTATATCCCAAGATTTGCCACTGAGTTAGGGCTTTCAGGAAAGGTCCAAAGAAAAGCACAGGATATATTAGAAGGCGCAATAAAGGTTGGTCTTACATCAGGAAGGGGGCCAACAGGAGTCTGTGCAGCAGCAATCTATCTTGCAGCCATAATGGAGGGTGAAAGAAGGACCCAGAAGGCTGTTTCAGAGGTAGCAAAGGTCACAGAAGTGACAGTTAGGAACCGATACAAAGAAATTATAGAGAAATTGGGTATTGATGTTAAGATTTAAAACATAAATCTTTATATATTGGTAACTACACTGTGTGTATGCGCTGGCGATAATATATGAATGATGATGATTTGGATATTTTTTGGAGGCTGAAGCGCCTAGAGGAGAAGAAAAGGCTAATTCAAGAGCGATTCACAGATAAAACAGAGCCTTTACATCGTGTTGCTTCTAAAAAAACAGCAAGTAATGACCGTGCATCAAGCTATACCATACCAGAAATTCGTTCTAATACCTTTTATCAAGCCTACAAAGAAAAGCATGACAGGGTTTTAAGAAGACGTACCGAGCCTGAGCCAGTTAAGCCAGCCAACGAGGAAATTAATAAAGTAATTCAAATCGAAAAGCAAAGAACGACGAATATTGACAATAAAATAAGAAAGAACTTTACTTTGAAACCAGACATCAACTGGTTTAAAGTTTCAGTTGTTCTATCTCTTTTACTTTCCGTTGTTTTAGTAACTTCTTTTTCACTCTACGGTGCCAATAGGCAAATCGATACTAATTTAGGCTCAAAAGAGTCATACATTTTTGAGCTTGAAAAACAGGCTCAAGCACTTTTGAAGGAGAATGCAACCCTAAAAGAGCTAAACGACAGTTTAAACAAGAGAAACGATATGTTAAGGGATCAGTTAGTCGATGCAAGAAACTCTATGTATAAGCTTCAGAGCACCTATCAAAATCAGCTGATAAACGAGGAGTATGCCTTGTTTTTAGCTTTGGAATTTGTCAATAATCAGGCAAGTAAGAACTTACCAGTCGAGTGTGGAACAATAAACCCCGAACTAGTACGGGTATATTATGAAAAGGCAACTATCGAAAAAGTTAATAAAACTTTTAAAATAAATATGCCTGCAGACCTGAAATACCAATCAGTTACAAGATATGTTTGCTATATAGAAATGGACGAGTCAGGAAATATAGTCCACTGGAACTGGCAGAGACCTTCTTAACAAGCATCTGGTATTATTTCAAAATCTGAATCTCCATATTTCAGATCTTTTAATTCTTCTTTTGTCAATGATTCCTTCCTAGCCTTATCCGAGGCAATAGCGCTGTAACCCAACGGATCTTCTAGGATTATGCAGACAGTTTCCCGTCCTTCTATCAGCTTATTTATCCTGTCAATTAATTCCTTACCGTTCTTTTTCTCTTCGTCTTCCCCCATCTTCATTCCCATGCCGATAACTTTTGATATCCTGGAAAGTAGGCCTTCTACATTGCTGATATACCCTTCAGATAAGGGACCAGGTTCAACTGTGACCCCGAGTTCAGGAATTCTAATGGTGCAGGTGCTAGATTTGACAATTCTTATGCTTGCATCACAGGCAGATTCAACGTTTAAAGAGTATCTTGACGGTTCTTTATTCTCTATTGGCATAATATCTGCCCTTCTATAACCGCAGTTACTACAAAGAATAGTAAAATCTAGAACTTCCCCAAAATAAGGGATAGAAATAATAGTATTGGTTACTCTGAGCGATTTTCTATTGCACGAAGGGCAATAATCGCATTCTACATTCTCATTGCTCATGTGATCTTACAATCTTGACAGATGCAGGGGCTATTAAAATCTTTCGCTCACTAATACCAGCAATATCCCCGCCAATACCTCTTAGGATACCTTTGATCTGGTCAACGGCTCTCTTAAGTTCAAGCGGTTCCCTCTCTGCCAAAAGACCGATATCAACTATCAGGATGTGTCCCTCTGAGAGCTGTTTAGAAATATCTCTTATATCCCCAAGCCCTCTGAGCTTCAAAGATTTTACATAAACGACCCCATAGTCCATGAAATCGTTTCTTTTTAGAACTTCTTCTTCATATGGAATTGATTCTACTTCTCTAATAGCCCTTGGAGACTCTGACCTTTCGCCTTCAGCCCATGATTCATCTTCCGTAATTTCCTCATCTTGATAATACTCATCAGGGTAGTAGTTTTCATCGTACTCACCGTAGTCTTGACTATCATCCCTACCAAACAGTTTATTGAGTCTTCTCATAACATCATCTCCTTATGGAGCCCATATTAATCATTAATACTAAAGCTAACTATTAATATGTAACTAACCCTTTTTATAGTTTTCGCTTACAACAGCAGTTAAAAAAGTTTAACTATTGTTAAACAATAGTTATTATCTATTTTTTTTCTAATTTTTTTGATTGTGTGTACGCACACTTCCCGCATACAAATCTGTCCTTGTGGTCAGCCATAAATGTGCCAGGGCCGCACCTTGGGCAGTAAGGGTTCTTTTTAATTACTTTGTCTCCCTCTACACTGTACATGGATGGCATTAATTTTCCTCCTTTTCCACAATCAAGCCGTTTCTTTTCAATATATGTTTCTGCTCGACTCTCATTAGGATTTTTGGGTCGCTGTACACGTATATCTTAGCAATAGATTCTTCCTTTCCATATCCAGTTTCAATGGATCTAACTACAAAGGAATCCATTTTAAAGCTCTTTAAAGCAGACAACTTGTCCCTAACTTCTGATACCTTAGGAGTTCCACCATCATGAATTACTTTAACTTCTAATTCTTTCCTGTTGAATAGTGGGTTCTCTCTCTCGTTTACGATCGTTAATTCCATAGATCTCCCTCCATCTCATTTAAATAATCTGATATTTCCTTTTTTTTCTGTTCTGTTACTTCAATAATCACAATTCCCCTATCGGGCTGACCATAAAGTACAACTGTATCCCCATCTCCGTGGAGAACAGCAGGCATAACTGCCAAATCTTCTTCTCCCTCTACCAATATTTTTTTAAACCTTTTGGTTTTGTCCTTAAAAAATCTCTCAATAGCCACCCAAAGCTCTCCTGTAATCTCAGACTGAGGATTTTCAACTGTAACTGTGTTATCACACTCAATACAATCGTCTATTTCGGCCCTCAAGTTCCTTCCATCAACAATTACGAGTTCCGGGTAAACCCCATGGTCAATAAGATTTTGAGAAACAACATCCCCAACGGATATTACCCTCTTATTCTGTATCACAGGCAAAAGTCTCTCCATAACGGATTCAACATCACCTTCAATAAGAAGTCCCATAGGAGATTTTAGTTTTAATCTGAGATCTTCTGTGAGAACAAGAGCCATCTCTTTACTTCATCCCCTAACCTTAAGGGCATAGGCGCCAGGGACATTGACTCCAATGGCCTTGGCTATCTTTGATCTTTCAGGATCAATTATTACGACAATGCCGCTCCAGTTGTCAGTAGTTTTGTCATCCTTGCACACTGGGCACATGCTTTCATATAGAATTCTCTGGCATTTTTGGCATGCTACCTTCATTTTATCCCTCTTTCTTTTCCTCTGCTATCCATTCATACTTTCCTAGGTAAGGCTGTCTCATAGTGAGCCCAATCTTTGCAGAACCCCTCTTAAGAGAAAGTGTTACAATCCTGCCTCTTATCTTGTCACCTGCTTTTAGGGCCCTTCCGCTTTCCTTACCGGAAAGAGTATTATTTTTCTTATCGTAATTTATGAAGTCGTTTGTAAGCTGGGATACGTGGACAAGCCCATCTATAGGCCCAAGCCTTACAAATGCGCCGAACTCAGTTATTTCCTCAACTTCCCCTTCAACAACTTCATAGAGTTTTGGAAGATAAATTAACGCCTCAAACACTGTGTCATAATAGGCGCTGCCATCACCAGGCACTATCTTTCCATCCCCTATTTCAATGATATTGTGGATAGCAAGGATAAATCCAAGGTCTTTATCCCAGGTCCCTTCATACTGTCCCTGAAGGATTTCAGCTATGGACTGGCTAAGTTCTCCACCAAATTTGTTGGGTGGAACCCTTGCAGTATCCCTAATTTGTATAACTTTAAACATAATATGGCCACCTTAGAATATATGGTGAAATTGGTCCAAGTATATTTAAGTGTTTCTAAAAGCTTTTAACATCTGAAATCCTAATTATTTCATGATTTCTGCCACTCTCGTTGAAAATAGGATTATAATTGACGACTCTGACGCCATAAGCAAGATTCACAGAAAAAGAGGATTTGGGGATCTTATAGATAATAAGCTATACTTGACTATTGTCGAGGGTATATACCTTTCTGAAAGAGGGATGATAAAGGTAATTTCTGATGACAAAGAGATAGATTTTGAAGAACTCTTAAAGTTTGGGAGCGTTGAGCAGAATATACTTGCCAAATACATTGTCTTTAAGGACCTAAAAGAGAAAGGGTATCACGTAAAAACAGCCTTCAAATATGGGTGCGCCTTCCGTGTTTATAGGGGCTCTATAGAGGAGGAGCATGCCGATTATATAATAGATGTTTTTATGGAAGGAGAAAAGATAGACGCCAATATACTTGCAGCGCATGTTAGGATAGCGCATTCTGTTAAGAAAGACATGGTTTTTGCTTTTGTCGACACAGATAATGATATTACCTATTATCTTGTGAAAAGAATGACATTTTAACCAAAAATTTTAAAACGTAAACACCAAAAACCCATCAAGGTGAACTAATTGAAGGTTATGAAGGAGCGATGTCTTCTCTGCACATGTTGTGCTTCTGTATGCCCAAATAACGGCATTGATATGACAGAAAATGAGATTATCTTTAACGAAAACTGTACAGAGTGTAAGATCTGTGTTAAAGCCTGTCCTGTGGGGGCAATTGAATGAAGAACTACAAATGTGATGTCCTAGTTGTTGGTGGAGGTCCTGCAGGAAGTAACGCTGCAAGATACGCAGCAAAAGGCGCTGATGTCCTTGTAATAGAAAAGAAAAAGGAGATCGGAAGCCCAGTTCAGTGTGCCGAAGGAGTTTCTCAAGGTCTTTTCGAAAAGCTTGATATGAAACAGGACAGCAGGTACATTTCTACTAAGATTGAGTTCGTGAAACTTATTGCACCAAACGGCACAGTTGTAAGGCTTGACGGTGAGAAGGTAAAATACTGGAAGAGTGGGATGGTCCTCGATAGAGAAGTTTTTGATAAAGCCATTGCAAAGGAAGCTGCAAGAAGTGGCGCAGAATTTTTGATGAAGACAAGATTTGTTTCAGCAAAGAGAAATTCTAAAGGTGTCACAGTACAAGCAAAACATATGAACGAAGATATTCAAATTGACGCTAAAATGATTATAGGTGCAGATGGCCCTCCTTCAATAGTTGCTAAGTCCCTAGGGATTAATACAACTGTCCCTTTGAGATACTTAGAGTCAGGCATACAATACCTCATGATGCCAATGGAGATTGAGCCATGCATAGAGCTTTACTTTGGCGACTGTTATGCACCTGGCGGATATACCTGGATATTCCCAAAAGGAGAGGACCAGGCAAATGTAGGGCTTGGAGTGCTACCAGTAAAAGCTAAGCAGACTGCTCAGTACTATCTTGATAAGTTTATAGAAAGGCCTAGGTTCAAAAAGGCAAAGATAGTTGAGGTAAATGCCGGGGCAATACCTGTAAAAGGCCCAATAAAAGATCCATACATGGATAATCTTTTGCTTGTAGGGGATGCGGGCAGGTTCGTAAACCCACTTACAGGTGGAGGAATCCACACAGCAATTATAACAGGAAAACATGCGGGAGAGCTTGCAGCAGAAGCTATTGCTAAAGAGGATTACACTGCTAATTTCTTGAAGAAATACAACGACATGTGGATGCCAGATATCTACGAAGAGCTCGACAAGTGCTTAAAAGCACAAGAAGCTTTCATGACTTTCAGCGAGAAGGATTTAGATTCAATCGCAGACACCCTAAAAGACCTAAAGCTTGAGACAATTTCCACAATAAGCATACTAAAGGCTATAGTTGCAAAAAATCCTGGACTTCTATTCAAACTTGGAAAGTTCATGTAATATATTTAATTTATTCTTTTTATTATCGGCGATTTGTTATTTTTCTAAACAAATACCGAAAGGGTTAAATTCTTATTTATTACTAATTTAATCAACAAACTATATTTTAAGTAGGTAGATAACCATGAAAAAAATAATTGCTATCTTATTAATGTCTTTTTTAGTTCTAACAGCAGCCTATTCAGCATTTGGAGGCGTTCTTAAGTTTACTCCTCCAGATGGATGCTATACGCCAAAATTAGTTAAGACTATTGAAGGCAGCGTAGAATATTATCCCCCCAATGGAGTTGTGCATGATTCTATAAATACTTATGACTTTCCAAGTTACAACCCAAATTGTTACTATCGTATCACATATGAATTAACAACATGTTACTACTCAACTGGAATATTTTCTATATGTACTAACGACGAATCATTTTGCTATTATCCTGAAGGAACCCCAATATATATTTATGGGCCTGTTTCAAATGAATTCTACTGGGATCCACAATGGGGAACTCCTTCAACTATTAGTATAGGTATTTCAGATGGGTATGGATGCGAACCACCCTATATTGGATACAAGATACAGATATACGAAGAATGCAGGTGTAAATCTACAATCCTTTATCCAAAGGTCGACATAGAGCAGTTCTCAGTAGCAGGTGGATCAACTATAATAAGAGATGGAAAGATTCTATCTTCCTTTGAAATATCTCCTGGAGTTCAACAGACTTTCATACAAGTAGAAAACAGAGGATTCTTCACCCAAAACGAGGCGATGATAAAATTCATGGGATTACCCAATGGAGTAACAGTAAATATCGCGCCAGAAACTCAGAAGTTAAAAGCACACAATATTGGAACATACTCAGCTGAATTCACAGTTGATCCAAATGTACCTTCTGGTACATATATGGTTACAATGATAGCATACTCCTCAAGTGGTGTATTTGATACAATAACATTTGAATTTATAGTTCCATAAATTTATTTTTTATCTTTTCTTTTCTTTGCAATACTTAGAGTATATATTCATAGATAAACAAAAATTCTTATTAGAAAAGAAAAAGAAAATATTATTTATTTCCTAGTGCATGTTCTGCCGCAGTTTCTTATCTGCTGCTGTTGTGTGGTTTTGTTTGGACAATCCCCTGTGCAGTTAGCTGGGTCACATGTGCCATCGCAGTTTCCATCACACGTACCGTTTCCAATACAGTTTCCTGCATTTGGGCATGTAGCTGTGGCGTCTGCTTGTCCTCTGTATGAAAGGACAGCACTGATGCTTACCATTGCAATCAAAAATATGACTGCAATGCCTATTATGTAATTTTTCTTCATAATAATCGCCGTAATATTAAGAATAAGCAGTTAATATATAAGGGATTTCCGAGATTATTCCCAAATTAACCCCAATTATCTTCATCTGGCTAGCATTTTCCCGATGTTGAAAGCCCTTTCAAGAATTATCTTTTTTTCTAGTATAGCTCCTTTTTCCCCAACACCAGGGGCCAGTAACACATCAGTCAGATTCATCTCTAAATACCCAATGCTCTTCTCAAATATCTCAACTGTAGCAAGAGAAGCCTTCTCATCATCCTCTTCAAAAGGTATTGTAACAACTGCGGACTTCCCTCTAATCTTTTCTCTATTTTCTGGGCAGTTGAAATAAACAAACCTATCAATAAATGCCTTCATTATCGCAGTTGGTCCATACCAGTAAACTGGCGTTCCAAAAACAAGTATATCAGAATCAATTATTTTTTCATAGAAGCCGTTCATGTCATCTTTTTTAGCACACTCTAAGCCCTTCCAGCAGGCATGGCAACCGTCGCACTCTTTGATTGTAAAATCATTTAAGAAAATGGAATCTGTATCCGCTCTTTCAGATATTGCCCCATCTAATACCTTATTAACTAAGATGTGGGTGTTGCCATTTTTTCTCGGGCTTCCTATAATGCCTAGGACTTTTGTCATAAATAAGATTTTTCATTTGAGTTCTTTATTCTTTCTGTATGAGAACATCTTATCATAGTGATCAACACCATATTTTTTGACAAGCTTATTTGTAATTTTCCTGACACCTTTCGAGTAATCCTTATCACAGTAGTCAGTTTGGTAGAGCGCTTCATACTTTGGGATTAATGAAGGGTCATATCCTTCCAAAAATTTAGTCATACGCTGCCTTGTCTCACCCTTGAAATTTAAGACATCGACTATAACATAGTCAACATTTAGATCAGAGAAAGTCTTTATCATCTCTTCTAGAGCTTCTTCATCATCTGAGATATAGGGGAGTACCGGGATGGCAGTGACACCAACTGTGATCCCTGCCTCCTTTAATTTCTTAATAGCTTCTAATCTTTTTTCAACTTTTGGCACCCTTGGCTCTAATATATTGCTGAGTGACTGATCAAGAGTTGTTATAGTCATGCAGACATTAAGAAATCCCGTCCTAGATATTTCTTCTAGGATATCAATGTCCTTCAATACCAGGTCAGACTTTGTTGTAAGCATAAGCGCGTTGTGATGCTTCAAAAACACCTCTAATACTTTTCTTGTGTTTCCAAACTCTTTTTCTGCCGGCTGGTAAGGGTCTGTGACAGTAGAAACATTTACTGTTAGATTCTTATTCCACTTTTCTTTTGAGAACTCCTTATCGAGGGCTTGAGCCGCATTGTCTTTTACTATAATCTTTCGGGCAAACTCTCCTTCTTCCATTCCAAGATATTCATGCGTATACCTCGCATTGCAATAGACGCAGTCGTGTTCACACCCCCTATAGATATTTGACCCCCACCTAAAAGGGAGAAACCAAACGTTAAGCCTGTGAAGCATCTTTTCTACTTCAACATGTTCATAGACTACCTTTTCCATATAATCAATCCTATTTTAGCGGAGTCATAAAGCCACCAGTAGTTCTTTTATCAAGTGGCGTCATATCATCGCATTTTTTTACTATAACTTCCTTTTCATAAATAAAGTTCCCAATTTCTTTTGCCTTCTTCTCGATCTCTTTTGAAATACGCCCATCTTCTTCAAACATAAATATTTTTATCAATGGGATAGGTTTCTCCTCAAAGCCCCAAACACCGATAATTTTCCCGTTGTTTACAATAGTTGTCGTTCCACTCCCAGCGCGGTCAAAAATATAATTAAAGTATTCCTTATCAAGATACCTATCCCGCTCCTTGTATCCCATTATGTATGGGTCAAGAGCAGGCAAGAGATTAATGTCATGATTATTATTTTCACTTACATTTTTTATTTTATTCACATCTTTCTCAGAAACTATATGCTCTCCAATTCCATAAATAGTCACATGCTCTAAGTCACTTAAACCATCAACTATTTTCCTTACTTGAGTTTTTGGAAAACCTGTCCACCAAGAGATATCAGTTATGGTGACTGGCCCAAAAGAGGCGAGATACTGCGACACTAATATTTTTCTTGCCCCTTCTTGGGAATACTTGTTAAGATTGACATCGGGTAAGTATTCGTCTACCCTATAATAAGTATGAGAATTACTCTTCCACCCTGCTTTAGATAAGCCTCGGACCAAAATTCCAAGATCACACATAATATTAATTATAGGGAATAGGTTGGCTTCTGTATTAAGCTCCTTTTTGATTTCACTGGTATTCATGCCTCTATTTTGTAAAAGTTTAAGAATAGATTTTGAAACTTCCTCATACTCCCTTTCTGCTACGCCTATGAATTTGTAATACTTTTCCGAATTAATCTGAATTGATTCTTTAGTTGCCGAAAAGGCAATGGAAACATTTTCCTTGGGGATAATATGGACAGTCTTTCTAACACACCTGATCTTAACAAGCCTTTTTTCTAGGAGCTCTCTATCTAGCGATTCTTTTCTGAAATTAATAATCCGATTAAAAAGGGACAGATAAGGCGTACTAGCATATGTAGCATGTAGGCCCCAGATATCCTTTGCAACTTGGAGCACATCTTCTCCTTTTGTTTCTTCTGAGAGGTGTTGCTTTCTCAAAAGAAAATTGTTTAATTGGGATACTTGGTATTCTACCATCAACCCATTTTTATGTCTCCTAGTTTAATATTCTATCTCTTCTTTTTGAACTAAGTCTGAAAACAAGATTATTTGAATTAAACAGTTTTCCCTATTTCCATATATTTTTCCCTATTTTCCCTATTTTTTTCCATATCTTTATATATAGGGAAAACATCATTTTATACACCTATAGGTGTTTATTATGAAGAAGATATATGCAATTTTAACGTCCTTACTATTTATAGTAAGTGTTTTTGGTGTTGCTCAAACGATGGCCGCTACTACAAATCCGGGATGTCAATACGGAGAAGGATACTACAAAATTAGCAGAAATTCAGTTAAAGTCGGAGAAACATTTACAATTACTCTTAAGAAAGCTGCTATGAACGATGT
The DNA here is from genome assembly GCA_035362715.1 of Methanofastidiosum sp. Classification (NCBI taxonomy): domain Archaea; kingdom Methanobacteriati; phylum Methanobacteriota; class Candidatus Methanofastidiosia; order Candidatus Methanofastidiosales; family Candidatus Methanofastidiosaceae; genus Candidatus Methanofastidiosum; species Methanofastidiosum sp. Next base: position 8,333 of record DAOSDU010000006.1, on the reverse strand, counting down.
TAAAATTCAAGGAAAAGACGTCACTGAGATTACTCTTGGAATTGTTGCAAATAAAAAACTTCCATATCAAATAGGACTTGTTGAGCTGATAAATGTAGAGTATTTTAATGGTGACGGAACTCTACTATACAGCGGTCTTGTCTTGCCTGATGCTTTGCCATCACCTGATTTCCCCCATTGGAGTGAAATTACTCCAGATTGGAATACTGATGTTGCATGGATAACATGGACATTTAGAGCAGTAAGTCCGGGAACATTGACTTTAAACGGAGCATGCGGGGAAACAGAAACAGTCACAGTTCTTTCTAAAGCCCTACCATTCAAGTTCTTTGCAAAGCTATTCGGATTCGGTAAAAAAGATTAATTTATTTTTTTATTATTACTTTTCTTATATTTCTACTAAGCAAAAGTTTAAATATTGTTAGAACTCCAATTTAGTAACTATAATGGTGTTAGCTATGAAAAAAATATTTGCTATGTTGATATCCTTGCTATTTGTAGTAAGTGTATTTGGGGTGGCCTCAGCAATGGCCACAGAACCATGTAAATACGAATTTATTGGCCCAACGTCCGTCCAAGTCGGGGACACATTCCAAGTCAAGTTGATGCTTAATGGGGGCTGTTGTTGGTCGTACTACGGAGGGGTAAAGGATTCTATTGAATCAATTTGTACACAACCAGGATGTGAAGGGTATGATATTATACCTGGTGGATACCTTTTTACATACAAAGCACTAAAAGTAGGCACTTACGAGAAATTACTTGCTGTTGGATGTTCTGAAGATGAAAGAGTCTACTACGGTGTGACTGTAACTCCAAAGGAATACCCAATGCCTTTTTTCATGAAGCTACTTGGTTTTGGCAAGAAAAAATAAATCTTTTTTTATTAATTTCTTTTCTTAGATAAAACAATTCGTTGATTTCTAGTTTATATTAAAACGTCATGTAACTTTAGTAAGTTTTATATTCTCTAATCCATTGCCTGTGGCAATAGAAGACCTGATAAGATGGCAATTGATTTTTCTAAACTAAAAAAGATTGATAGAAAGACAGCTCTCGCCCTAACTATAACATTGTTATTTTGGGCATCAGCCTTTGCAGGAATTAGGGCAGGCCTTAAATCGTATGAACCCGGGCACGTTGCGCTCTTGAGATTTCTTGTAGCTTCTGCTTTTTTAGTAATTTACGGCTCTTATAAGAAAGTAAAACTCCCTGAGAAGAAGGACCTCCCGATGATCTTACTAATAGGATTTCTATCAGTAACAGTGTACCATGCACTTCTCTCATATGGGGAGGTAACTGTCACTGCAGGGGCTGCAAGCCTGCTAATTGCCTCAGGACCTATCTTCACTGCGCTTTTGGCATCATCTATACTCGGAGAGAAGTTGAAGATGTGGGGGTGGATAGGCATATTCATAAGTTTTTTTGGAGTTGCATTGATATCTTTGGGAGAAGGTGGAGGAATATCATTTGACCCAAGGGCTATACTGATACTTATTGCTGCATTTTCAACTAGCCTTTCGTTTGTCTTGCAAAAACCCTTCCTGAGAAAATACAAATTTGTTGATCTAACTGCCTACACAATGTGGGGCGGGACCCTATTCCTTTTGGTATTCTTACCGGGATTTATAAATGATATAAGGACTGCATCTATCGACTCTACGCTTTCCATAATATACCTGGGAATATTTCCAGCAGGCATAGCATACCTCACTTGGACCTATGCTTTGGCCAAGATGCCAGTTTCCATTCTAACAAGCTTCCTAGCCATATCTCCATTTCTTTCAATTATCATAGCTTGGTTTTGGCTTGGGGAGATACCTGGATCCATTTCCATAATAGGTGGGGTAATTGCAATACTCGGTGTAACACTTGTCAATGTGAAAGGAAGATAGATAATCCTCACAATTTAAGAATACTTTCCTTATGATTTATAAGAGAAATTTATATCTTCTTTGACTTTAGGATGGGATTTAAAATCCATTCCAAAAAGATCAGTCTAATAATTCATAAAGCTCTTTTTCAGAGAGTCCTTCTACTTTTCCAAGCTCTATATCCGATATCCTTTCAGATAATTCAATAATAAGAATCTCTATTTTTTCAGACTTCATTTTAATCCTCTCTTTTAATATCACATCTACATAAAATTCCATCAATCTCTTCATATTCTTTTCCACATTCACGACAATAGTATTTTGATGTTTCTATTATTTCACTGTGATCTATTATTATTTCTTCTTTTACTATTACTATGTCATAACTATTAGGCTCTGATATGAATTCATCACTTCCACATTCACACTTGAATCTTGTCAGATTTTCACATCCTAAAAGCATACTACTTAAGAATAAATTACAATCTGTCTTAATATACCTAGTTATTAAAATCTTAATTAAAATATGGTAATATCAAGAAATAGAGAATATCTAAAAAAATTAATTTAGCTTAACGCCATTGCCAAAGGAACAATGATGTCTTTTTCTTTTTTAATTTGGTCGGCTATTAGTACTAGGGTTATCCCTATCCTGTTTTTATACTGGGCAACATGAAATTCAAAATCTGTGAGGTGATTTAGCATATCTAAATTTAATTGCAGGTATTCTGAGGCGTTAATTACTTCAATACCTCTCACCTTTCCCTTGTTAGAAACATCAAGCACAATATCCCCAACATCAAAATTTCCTTTGAATTTTTCATCTGGCCCATAGCCGCTGTGAACAAAAAGAATGTCACACTCAGAGTCGTATGAAATTAATTTCTTATCTGACGCTTCCAACTTACCACCTAATAAATCCATTTTTTGACTGCCTTTTTCCAAGGCTCGTATATCATAATATATTTTTAACTTATATTTCTTTCAGTTGACAAATCTTTCTTTTTTTTCAGATAATTTTTTATTGAACTAATCTTTACTAGTTTTATGAGACACTATAAGATAAAGCAGGTTGATGCATTTACAGACAGAATTTTTGGGGGAAATCCAGCAGGAGTTGTTCCATCTGCTGAAGGATTAACTGACAAAGAGATGCTATCAATTGCAAATGAAATAAATGCTTCCGAGACTGCGTTTGTCCTGCCTAGCGATACTGCAGATTTTAGGATAAGATGGTTTACCCCAAAGAAGGAAGTTTTGTTCTGCGGCCACGCTACAGTTGCAAGCTTACATGCGCTAGCAGAAGAAGGAAAATTTGGCATGGAAAATGACGGTGAATACTCCTTCAAAGTTGAAGCTAAAATTGGCATCATAACAGTTGATGTGATAAAATCAAATAAAGAGATAAAGATAATCCTTCATTCCCCGAAGATTGAATTTCTAAGAGAGGATATCGATATGCCTGGATTCCTTGATGCCTTAAAGATTAAAGAGGATGAGCTTGACTTAAACTACCCAATAATGAGGGAGAAAAATCTTGATTATCTTTACGTCCCAATAAACGGCCTAGACGCCTTAAGAAATATAGACTATGACTATCAAAAGCTAGAAAAGTTCTGCGGGAAATATAACTTCCCAGGTGTTTGCCTATTCACAACTGAAACTTTTGATAACGATTCTAAAGCACATTCTAGGTTCTTTGCTCCCCTTTACGGCGTTAGGGAGGATCCTGTGACAGGCTCTGCGCAGGGGCCACTTGGTGCGTACCTTTTGATTAATGGCATAATTGAATTTAGCGGAAGCGAAGTTAATATCAAATCAGAGCAGGGCGATATTATAGGAAGGCCCGGCCGAGTAATAATAAATGTAAGAAAAGATGAGTATAGCTGCTTTGCCTCTAAATTGATAAGTTCAGCTGTAACTGTAATTGAAGGAGAGATTTATCTACCATAAAATTATTCGATTACTTTCCCAAAGATATAGCAGTCCTCTCCGCACCAGTGCTTTTCCAAAAGGAACTGCTCTTTAAATCCCATCTTGTCATAGAATCCTATTGCGTTGTAGCGCTTCAAGCTCCAGCACCAGAGTTTTTTCACATTTTCTTTTCTGCAGAGGTCTATAGTGAAATCTATCAAGGCTTTGCCCACGCCCTTCTTTGAAGTTATCAATGCATCTATCTCACATGACTCTTCAACTATTAGTAATCCTATAGCGCCAACAATTTTGCCTTCATCAATTGCAACATAGTAGTTGCCTCCTTCAATTAGGGGTGTAATCTTTTCTACTTCAGAAAAGGAATACTCTTCCGTATCAAGCCCTTTTAAGAGGGCGGATAGCTCTATGGCATGAGATTTTGTGGCCTTTATTATTTCCATATGAGGATAATCCTATTATTTGGTATTAAAGCTTTTGATGAGATCATCTGTAATTTCTAATGATTAATTCTTTTATTTCTCCCCTCTTATTTGGATCACAGTTTATTATCCTTTTTGCATTCACTCTTTCTATTGTGAAGTCCTTATACAAATTATCAAAAAAGTCATCTTTAGGATCTTCATTTTTTGGATCAGAATTACTAAGAATTAGATATGCCCCCTTTTCGTCAAGTTCTTTATAAAATTTAGATAGTCTTATCTGGTCTTCATCGGTGAACTCTTCCTTAGAATAACTAGTAAAGCTTGATGTTTTAGTTAGTGGCCTATAGGGTGGATCAAGATAGACTAAGCTATTATTATTAGCATATTTCAATGAATCAGTAAAATCACCACAGATAATTTCAGTATTCTTTAGAGCAAGATTTACTTTCCTAATATTCTCTTTGTCGCATATTTTAGGATTTTTGTATCTACCGTGAGGTACATTGAACTCTCCATTTCTATTCTGTCTAAATAGTCCATTAAAACAAGTTCTGTTTAGAAATATCATATGCGAAGCTCTTTCAATCCAGCCAGTATTATAATTAATATAATCAAATGAATTAACCTGTGAATTGTATCTATCTCGGATTGTATAATAGCAACTTTTTCTTTCCTCTTCGTTTTTAGAGATGTATTCTATTTCTAAATTTTTTAGATGATTAATAAGTTCTTTCGGATCATTTTGCAGAACTTTATACCCAACTATTAGCTCTTTGTTTATATCAAATAAATAGGAATTATTAATTTGAAATCTACTTTTTAGATAAAAGAAAATTGCACCGCCACCAACAAAGGGCTCAATATAAGATACTATTACCTCTGTATTTATAATATTCTTAGGAAGCCTTGATGAAAGTTCAGGTATAAGTTGTGATTTGCCACCTGCCCACTTTAAGAAAGGCTTAGCAATTATAGTATTATCTGCTGATTTAATAGTATTCCCTGAAATATTATTTATCACAATTAAGGGTCTTCTGTGGAGGATTTAACCTTTTTTGTATTATTTCAATATATTTTTTTTCTTTTTCTATCCCTATAGAATTTCTTCCCATTTTTTTTGCAATAACAGAGGTCGTACCAGAGCCAACAAAAGGATCCAGAACAGTGTCACCTTCTTTAGTACAGGCCAAGATTATCCTTCTTAAAAGCTCTTCAGGTTTCTGTGTTGGATGAGAGCCTGCCCATTTTTCACTTTTTGGAGTTAGTGGAATTGACCAAACATTCCTCGTCTGCTTTCCTAGAGGATTTATTGAATCTTCAATTAGATTTTTTGTGTCCCCATAATTGAAAGTCCATTTTTCACCTTTACCATTCTTTGTAGCCCAAATTAAGTGCTCAGTACTTTCTGTAAACATTCTGCAAGTAATATTTGGCTGAGCATTAGGCTTAAACCAAACAATACTATTGTTAATTTTAAGATCCGTCATATGTTGAATTATGAATCCCAGCTGATATATATTATGAAAAGAGCCACAAATCCAAAAGCTTCCCCCATGCTTTAATACTCTAACACACTCTTGAATCCAATAAATATTGAATTTTAAGAAATCATCTTTTGTGAATATGTCCCATTCTTCTTCCAATGTAATGTGTTTGCTGTATTTCCATCCAAGCCCCTTCTTTTTTGCAAGACCATATGGGGGGTCAGCAAATACTAAGTCTATTGATTCATCAGGTATTTCCCTTAATTTTTCTAGGGCGTCTCCATGGATAATTTCATGTTTAGTTTTCATTTTCGATTCTTCTCTATCCATTCTTTCATTAGAGTATTAATCTTTGTCGATACCTTAATATCATTTTTTTCACATATTTTCCTGAAATTTTCCAACACTTCCTTGTCTACTGTAATATTTAAAGGAACTTTTGTCATTCAAACACCAATCTACATTAATAAATACTAATCTACATAAATTAGCATTAAGAATTTATAAAAATATCTAAAATACATAAACATGGTACTCCAATGGAAACCCAAAAATCAACCAAGAAAATATTCTTTCAAAGATTTTCAATTAGCAGATGGAACTATAATAGGCGTTTTTCAAGGCAGTAGGGGATCAAAGCCTGATCTTGATATCGTGGTTAAATATAAAGATAAATATACACGAAATGGTGTTAGAACTCCAAAACATATTCATTGGGTAATCGATCTGTTAATCAAAAAAGAACATGATAAAAAACTCACATTAGAATTCATAGAGTACCTCAACGAGATGTATGATATAATTGAACCATTTAAAACAAAAGAGGAACAACAAAAATGTGAATTAAAATATACTACTTCTCTTAATTTGTCAAAATTTGAAAAATTGAATTGTTATGGGCAGTATTCTATTGAATTTATTGGCCACATAATAGAGCTATTTAGTATAGAAGAAAAAACTGGGCTTGAAAATGCATTTATGTTTAAAAAAGTATTAAATGCAATTAAAGAAGAGAAAGATATTTTTTCCATAGTGTCAACAGCTACTCACAATGGAAGATTATAAATTTTAATTATTCTAGAATTAAAAGGTGCCGGGGGCGGGATCCGAACCCGCGACCTCACGGTTTCCCAGCCTTGTTTCATGCTTATGAGCCGTGCGCTATAACCAGGCTAAGCCACCCCGGCAGGTGAGATTAAATGAACTATGGCCCAACCTTTTTAAGATTTGCTATTTATACAAATTTAAACCCTTTCTCTTTCAAATCTTCTATAATATCTCTTAAATCTAAATCAGAGCTATTGACCTCCGGCACAAAATACCTAGGATTGCCATCATCAAGTAGGTTATACAATTCACCCAAAAAAATATCTTTTAGATTCTTTTGAATAAAATATGTATTAAGATCACCCATATGGGATACAAATCTGCCGCTTCCATAGTCCTTCTTTCCCCAGAGGTGAACACCTTTTATCATTTCTCTAATGGGATAAATTGACCTAATGACAGAACTAATCTTTTCAGTATTGAACTTGCCAGGGCCTAGATTATAGCTACTAAAGATTTGGATAACATCCAGAACAACTCTAAGTTTAAGGCCATTCTTATTAATCGATTCACATAGTTTTTCTAAATCTGTAACATTTGACACAAGAAATTTTCCACCTCTATAGAGTGTCCCATATCTATTTTCTATCAGTATCTCAGTATCTGGATAGGTATCAGAGATACCTTTCTCAAAGACCTTATAGATTTCTATAAAATCATTTAGATTGTAGTAATCATTGAAAGGTGGGTGTATCTCTATAATCTTAGGTGCTCTATTATTCCCAACAAGTTTAATAATAAACTCGCCGAACTCTTCCGCCCACTTTTTACTTACCCATAGCTTTGGAACAAAATCTTTGTGGGATTCTTTTATCGTACTGAAACTAGATATCAAATTTGTATCAAATTTCCTTTTCCCATAAGAATACTCTGTGTGGAGGGAATATTCTTTTAATGGTCTTATATAAGGCACATCAAAATTTGCACTAACTTCCTTTATCTTTGGAGATATATCTACCGGGTATATCCTCCCGTCATAGTCTATTGGAATAAAAATTGACATCAAGGAGGATTACTATCAAATGAATAAAACTATATCGATTTTTCAATCATTTGAAAGTAGGAAGTACCATTTATAGATCTTCATTCAAATAGATAAAATAAGAAAAGAAAAGATTAAATTATATTAAGCTGAAGTGGCTGGCTTGTGAATTCTAATCCATCCGCAAGCATCTATCCATACGTAAGAAGCAGTGATAACTGCCCCAGAAATCTTATGGAATCCAAGTTGAGTCTTTCCAAAGTTGTTAGTTGCATCTTCTTCTAAAGCAATTCCTTCAACATCATTTCCGTTTGCAAACTCTAAAGCAGCCTTTTCCAAAGCGAGTTGAGCCTGTTCATCATTAACTGCATTTGCATATGCGTCTGCATCAGCACCGGCTATTACTCCGACACCAAATGAGGCTACCATAGCAACTGCAATAAATATAGCTAGTATTTTTTTCATAATATTGCCTCTTAGCTAATAGACATATCCATCTGTCTTTATATATAGTTGTTGTGTAAACCTT